>NZ_JARESS010000010.1:0-262685 GCF_046027915.1 Paraburkholderia sp. RL17-347-BIC-D | reverse complement strand
GCTCGGTGCGCTCGGAACCGCCACCGTGCACGAGGCAATGGGTCGTGTCGGTCTGCTGAAGCCTTATATGCGTCCGATCTATGCCGGCGCGCGCGCCCACGGCACGGCCGTCACGGTGCTGCTGCAGCCGGGCGACAACTGGATGCTGCACGTCGCGGCGGAACAGATCCAGCCGGGCGATATCGTCATCGCCGGAGTCACGGCGGACTGCACGGACGGCTATTTCGGCGACCTGCTGGCGACGAGCTTCAAGGCGCGCGGCGCGCAGGGTCTCATCATCGACGCCGGTGTACGCGACGTGAGCGTGCTGGCGGAGATGAAATTCCCCGTGTGGAGCAAGGCGATCTCGGCCAAAGGGACGGTCAAGGCGACGCTCGGTTCGGTGAACATTCCGGTGGTATGCGCCGGGGCGCTGGTGAATCCGGGCGATGTCGTCGTCGCGGATGAAGACGGTGTGGTGGTGGTCCCCGCGGCGTCGGCGCGGAAGGTGCTCGACAAGGCCGCGGCGCGCGAAGCCAACGAAGGCGGGAAGCGTGCGAAGCTGGCTTCGGGTGTGCTCGGCCTCGATATGTACAGCATGCGCGAGCCGCTAAAACAGGCCGGGCTGCGTTACATCGATTGAGAGGCAGAGAAACCATGAGTGAGCAGCTCACTGGCATCTCGTCGATGGCCACGCGCCAGGTGCTCGCCGAGGCGGTCCAGGACTATGAGCGACTAACGGGGCAGCCTGTGGTCGTCAGGTCTGTTGGCGGTGTCGATGCCGCACGTCGCGTCGAGAACGGCGACGGGTTCGACTTTGTCGTACTCGCTGCCGATATGATCGATCAGCTGGAGGCTGCCGGCCATGTCGTTTCGGGCAGCCGGGTCGACGTGGCCCGTTCGGGCGTGGCGATCGCGGTGGCAAGTGGCGCACCGCGGCCCGATGTCGGCACTGAAGCCGCACTGCGAGAAACGATTCTGGCGGCGCGCAGTATCGGCTATTCAACGGGCCCGAGCGGTTCGAACCTGAGCCGTTTGTTCGAGCGCTGGGGCATTGCCGACGCGCTCGCATCGCGGATCGTACAGGCCCCGCCCGGTGTTCCGGTCGGCGCACTGGTTGCACGCGGGGACGTCGAGTTGGGTTTTCAGCAGTTGAGCGAATTAATGCACTTGCCGGGAATCGATGTCATCGGCCCTATGCCTGCGGAAGCTCAGATCGTGACCGTCTTTTCAGCCGGCATATGTACGGCATCCGCGAAGAAACATGTCGCGAAGGCGTTCCTTTCTTTTCTGGCTTCGTCACAATGCGATCAAGCCAAGCTGAGTCAGGGAATGGAGCCTGCTTAAAACCTGAAGAACTCACCGCTCCTTCTTTTGCGCCTGCGCAGCGACCATCCAGCAGACCACTGCACCCGCAGCCCAGCCGCATGCGAACATCAGTTCGAGGTCGAACAGGCTTTGGAAATTCTCCGCGTTTTCGTAGCTGCATGTTCGATGAGTTCGAAACTGGATACAGCCGGATTGAGCGTACTGGAAAACGACAAATAATTTATACAGACCGAACATCGTGAATGCCAGCGCAAGAAGCGCCAGTTTCGTTGGTTTTTTCATCGCATGGTCCGTTGGTTCAGTCTGACAGGATACCAATTGTCGGCGAGACACACGCGCTGATTTTCCTCATTCGACATGTCGCGGGAAATCGTAGAGAATCGGTTGGCATATCCCGCTGCGGATTGGCGCACTTGCGACTTTCCTTCCACGCGTCTTCAAACGACACAAGGAGCCAGCATGCCCAAGGTCGATCTCGCCACTGTGCCCGCACTGAATGGCTCGGGTTATCCGCCGCCATTCGACGCGCCTTGTGCTGCACGTACGCGCAAGCGTCTGGGCGAGGCGGGTGGGCTTCGCGATTTCGGCGTCAATCTCATGACCTTGCCGCCCGGCGGTTGGTCCAGCCAGCGTCACTGGCACAGCCACGAGGACGAGTTCGTTTATGTGCTCGAGGGCGAAGTGACGCTTATCGAAGACGACGGCGAGACGCTACTGCGCGCGGGTGATTGTGCGACGTTTGCGCGAGGGACCGGCAACGGCCATCATCTGATCAACCATTCCTCCGCGATGGCGGTTTATCTGGAGGTGGGCTCGCGTAATCCGGATGACCTCACCACCTGCTCCGATATCGACATGATGAGCGCCAACGCCGATGGCCGGTTCGTGCATAAGGACGGCACGCCGTATCTCGAGTCATAGAGGGCGAACCACGTGTTGTCCGCGTTCGTTACGGCGGATCGTTGGTCCCGCTTGACTCACACACGATCTCAGTGCTTATATTCCAGACGATTGCCGTAGGTGATCGAATGCCAATGCCGTACGGTCACGGCGTGCTTTTCTGAGCGCTCATTAAGCGGTGCAGTCGCTACCTCCCATTGTGGCCGTATAAAAGGAGACCAGAATCGATGAATAAAGATCCAATAGACGCATCGGAACGTATTGACGAGCTGATCGCCGGACTAACGGACTGGCGTGGCAAAACGTTCGCGAGTGTCCGCAAGGTCATCCTTGAGTCCGACCCGGAGATAATCGAGGAATGGAAGTGGATGGGAAGCCCGGTGTGGTCTCGCGACGGCATGATCGCGGTCGCCAACGCGCACAAAGGGAAGGTGAAGGTTACCTTTGCGCACGGGGAGGGCATCGCGGATCCTGACAAGCTCTTCAATGCGGGTCTCGAAGGCAACGCGCGACGAGCGATCGATTTTTTGGAAGGCGATAAGGTCAAGGCGCGCGCGCTAAAAAATCTCGTCCGCGCCGCTATTGAGTATAACCAGACTCATTTGAAGAAGAACAAAGCACCCGCGAGTACGCGGGCGAAAGTAACCAGGAGTAAAGCGACGTGACGGTAAGGCCGTCGGTTACCTGGAGTGGAAAGACATAGCGCAGGTCTGTGCGGGCGTGACTGCGGTGGCCACCTTCAGCATTCAGCGTTGCATAGATCGCATAAAGTGGCCCCTTCACACTGGACTCCCCCAAATAGACCCGTTAGTCTAAGAACATTGCACGATGCAGTCTCGCGATGCTGTTCCTAACCGATAACGTGGGAGCCGAAACATGGAAGTGAGCACAGAAGCGCTTGTTGACATGCTGCGAGAGGTCGAAGCCGACGACCCGATCGACTACGCCGACCTTCCTTTCGGAGAGCAGGAACTCAGGCGTCTGGTGATGACCTCTCTGGTCGAGCGCCACCACCAGGTCGAGGCCGGCAACATGTCGGTGTCGGACATCCATGCGCTGTACCTCCTGAGCACCGCCAAGCTGGTTCTCGAAAACACAGTGCTTCACGCCAGGCTGCTTCTGCTTCAGGGGCAGCAGATCGATGTGCAGTCTCTGCTGGCGCCATTCACGCTCAAGGGCAAATCATAGGCCGGGCAAGGAAGGCTCCTAACCACAGGGCGAACCACGTCATCAAACAAGCGTGGTTCGCTAGCGTGAAGGCTGATCGACCCGAGCCGGGACGTTCAAGGCTAAGGGCGCGCGGCTGTATCAAAGAACTCCAGCCAACGGGTCACCAGACCGTCTTTGACTGTGAAGATATGCACCCATTCTGATTCGAACGATTTGCCTGTCGCCTTGATGGTCGACGCGACAAAGCCGAGTACGATAATGTGCTCGCCCGCATCGATGAATTCACGAGGCTCGAGGCGGGTAATTTCCTCAGCCGAAAAGAGGTCATCGAAATATTGCTGCACGTCCGCGCGCGTGCGACATTGGGTGGCATACGGGAGACTGGCGGGCCCCACCACTCGCCAGTCAATGTCACCGGGAATCAGCGCCAGCAGCGCGTCAATATCGCCCCGGCCAAAGGCGGCGTATGCGTCTTTGACGACCTGCATCGCGTTGCTCATGTCAATCTCCCGGGCGACAGCCAGCGTGAACGTAGAGAAGCACGCAGACACGGACGGACGCGTCGCTCCGCTATCGACAGTAACTGCGTCCTATCATAGAACCCGTTCGGTCGAAATACACGCTGCAGCGCGGTTCGTTCGGCCGGCGCGCGGAGACAAAACGCCGCTCCGCCGCCAGTCGCTCAGTTCTGAAAGTAATTCAGGCCAAGCGCAGCTTTCACCTCGGATACCGTCGCACCCGCCACTTCCCGCGCGCGCATCGTCCCGCGGCGCAGGACGTTCAGCACCTCCGCGCGATCGGCTTCGAACTCGCGGCGGCGCTCCCGGATGGGGGCGATCATCGACTGCAGTCGTTCGTTGAGCACACGCTTGACCACGCTGTCGCCAAGGCCGCCGCGGCGGTAGTGCGCTTTGAGTTCGTCGACCATCGGGACGTCCGGCTCGAACGCGTCGAGGAACGCGAACACAACATTGCCTTCCACCTGGCCCGGATCATTGACGCGCAGATGGTTAGGGTCGGTGTACATGTTGTTCACGGCCTTGGTGATTTCGTCCGGCGTCGCGCCCAGTGTGATTGCGTTCCCCAGCGACTTGCTCATCTTGGCTTTGCCGTCGATGCCTGGCAGCCGCGCAACGTGCGAGAGCACGGCTTCGCATTCGACCAGCACCTGTTGATCGACCGTGTTGTTGAAACGGCGCACCAGTTCGTTGGTTTGTTCGATCATCGGCAACTGGTCGTCACCGACAGGTACGCGCGTCGCCTTGAACGCGGTGATGTCGGCGGCTTGGCTGACCGGGTACGTCAGAAAGCCGGCGGGGATATCCCGCTCGAAACCGCGCAGCACGATTTCCGCCTTGATGGTCGGATTGCGCTCGAGGCGCGCGACCGTCACGAGATTAAGCAGGTACTGGGACAGTTCCGCCAGCTCGGGCACCTGCGACTGAATGACGATGGTCGACTTCGCCGGGTCGATGCCGACCGCGAGATAGTCGAGCGCCACCTCGATGACGTTTTCCGTGACTTTCTGGTGCCGGCCGACGTTGTCGGTCATGGCCTGCGCGTCGGCAAGCAGGAGGAACTGCTGTGCTTCGTGCTGAAGCTGCACGCGCGAGCGCAACGAGCCGATGTAGTGGCCAAGGTGCAGCGGGCCGGTCGTGCGGTCGCCGGTGAGGATAATAGGCTGGGTCGTGAGCGGTTTTGCGTCTGTCATGGTCTGGGGTTGTGCGTTTGTCGATACCACCAGCCGTCAGCGCACACAAACAAAAATGCCGCCAGGACTGGCGGCATCACGTTTCGATGGTCGAGTGGAAACGGGCCGCCTAAGTCAGGCGCGCCACCAACAAATCAGCGTGATCGGCTTCGTATCCATTAGCAGAGTATAACGCGGCGGATCGCCATGGCGTCAACGGCGGGCCGGAAAGTGCGCCGCGACGGCCGCTTCCGTTGTTGCGGACCAGTCACGCCGACGCGCCGTGCAAACCGCCATGCAACCATGACACACCGCCGCCTACGCCGCCGAAAAAACGACCGCTGCGGCGTCCTCGACCTGCGTGAAAGTGCGTACAAAGCGATAGGCCTGGCCGCCGATCTCCATCTCGTTGACGCCCGAGCGGGTCAGTTCCAGCATCTCATTGGCGAGCGGGATGGCAATCGTGCCGAGCTTCTTCATTTCCTCGATCAGACCGGCCGGGTCGCCCAGGTAGACGGTGCAAACGTCGGTCGTGTGGCGCGTCATGACCACGCTCGACGCCTTGTCGAGCGAGAGTTCGAGATACTCGACCAATGTCTGCAGCGACTCTGGCACGGGCCCGTGAGAGCCGTTCATCGATGTATTTGCGACTGTCATTCTGGAGTCCCCCATCGCGCCGATCTGCGGGTAGGCCGCTGGAGATCAGCGGTGCATCCACTATACGGCATCGTACATCGATCCTCGACTCGCGAGGCTCCCGGGGGGCGGCGGTGGCCAATCAGAGAACACCCAGCACCGACTTCGGCTCCAGAAACGCTTCCAGACCGAACGTACCGTATTCACGCCCAATCCCGGATTGCTTGAAGCCGCCGAACGGCGCAGCCGGCTCATGCGCCAGTGTGTTGACAAGGACGCGTCCCGCATCGATCCGCGACGCGACCTCATGCGCGCGTTGCCTGTCCCGCGACAACACATAGGCCTGCAAGCCGTAGCTGGTATCGTTAGCGATCGCGATTGCCTCTTCGGTGTCGCGATAGCCGATGATCGACAGCACCGGGCCGAAAATCTCCTCACGCGCAATCGTCATGTCGTTCGTGACATCGCTGAAAACGGTCGGGCGCACGAACCAACCTGCGTTCACGCCATCCGGCCGTCCCTGGCCGCCCGCGATCAGGCGCGCGCCTTCCTCTATGCCGATGCCGATATAACGCTGCACGCGTTCCCACTGCTTCTGGCTGACCATCGGGCCGACCGTCGTTTGCGGATCGCGCGGATCGCCTGACTGGCTGCGCGCGACCTCTTCCTGCACGCGCGTTTCGAACTCCGCGAGCCGTTGTCGCGGCACCAGAATGCGAGTGCCCGCGATGCACGCCTGACCGCTATTCATGAAGCCGGCCTGAATGGCGAGCGGCACCGCTTCGTCGAAGTCCGCGTCGTCGAGCACGATCACGGGCGACTTGCCGCCGAGTTCGAGCGTCACGCGCTTGAGCGTGTCGGATGCCGTGCGCAGAATCGTTTTGCCGACCGCCGTGGAACCGGTGAACGACAGCTTCGCGACATCGGGATGCGAACTGATCTCCGCGCCTACGATGTCGCCGCGCCCCGTCACGATGTTGAACACGCCCGCGGGCAGGCCCGCTTCGTGCAGCGCCTCGGTCACGATGCGCGTCTGGATCGCGCTCATCTCGCTCGGCTTGATAACGGCCGTGCAGCCCGCAGCGAGAGCGGCGGCGAGCTTGCCGCAGATGAAGCCTGCATCGCTATTCCACGGTGTGATCAGACCCGCGACGCCCAACGGTTGCATCACGACCTCCGCGCTGCCCGCGCGGCGCGTGAATGCGTAGTCCTGCAAGACCTTCGCCGCTTCGAGCAGGACGCTGCTCGCATGCTGCGCCATCCAGCGGCCACGCGACACCGGCGCGCCATATTCTTCGGTGATCGCCTCGTAAAGCTCGTCTTCTTTTGCCACGACGGCTTCATGCATGCGCTTTAGCATGTCGATGCGTTCACGCAGGCTGGCGCGCGAGAAGGCGGGAAACGCGCGTTTCGCGGCGGCGATGGCGTCGCGTGCGTCTTGCGCGTCGGCGAGGCGCACCTGGCCGATCAGCTGCTCCGTCACCGGATTGAAGAGATCGAACATTTCGCTGCCGTGCGGCGTGACGAACGCGCCGTCGATATAAATCTTGTCGATGATTTGCATGCTTGCTCCAAAGAAGGCTTCGAACGAATCACGATAGACCGCCGGCATTGCGCTGACTAGCCGTACAATCAAGCACGTCACGTTGAGCGATTTGGGACAATGAAAACTTCGGGTTTGGGTGAGCTGGAGGCCATTCTGGCCGTCGCGCGCCATCGCAGCTTTCGGGCGGCGGCGACCGAGCTCGGCGTGTCGACCTCCGCGCTCAGTCACTCGGTTGCGGCGCTCGAAGCGCGCATCGGCGTACGGCTCTTCAATCGCACGACGCGCAGCGTGTCGCTGTCGGAAGCGGGCGCGCAATTCGTCGACAGCGTGGCGCCCGCGCTCTCGACGATCCGCGTCGCGATCGAGCAGGCCGGCAGCTTTCGCGACACGTTGTCGGGCACGCTGCGCATCAATGCGTCGGTGGGCGCGGCGAGGCAAGCCATGCCGCTGTTCATCGCGTTTCTGGCGCGCTATCCCGACATGAAACTCGATCTCGTGACCGAGGGCAGGCTGATCGACATCGTCGTCGAAGGTTTCGATGCGGGTATCCGTCTGGCAGAAACGGTGCCGCAGGACATGATCGCGGTGCCGTTCGGCGCTAAGCAACGCTTCGCCGTCGTTGGCAGTCCCGTTTATTTCGCGCAGCACAAAGCGCCGCGCGTGCCCGCCGACCTGCTCGCGCACCGCTGCATCCGCACGCGCATGCCGAGCGGCGCGATCTACCATTGGGAATTCGAGCGCCGCGGCGAGACGGTGCGTATCGACGGAAAAGGCGCGCTGACGCTCGACGAACCGGGTCTGATGCTGGACGCGGCGCGCGCCGGCCTCGGCGTGACCTATCTGACCGAATGGAATGTCGCCGCGGATCTGCAGGCGGGCACGCTGGTGCGCGTGCTGGAAGACTGGACTCCGCCGCTGGACGGCCTGTGTTTGTACTATCCCGGCCGTCGTCACGTGCCTGCCGGGTTACGGGCGCTGATCGATATGATCCGCGAGCACGCCGATGTTCAGCGCGAAGAGGCGCGGACCAAGCGCAGGCCGCGTGGCGCACGGTAAATCTCATCGAGTTCGGCCGCCATTGCCGTTCTGCGTGAATACGTCGAAAAGTGCCTGACCTTGGCGCATGCGCTGTTAAACGCGCGCACAGATGACCACGCCATACGTAATTTTTTCCTCATGGACGGAGACGGCGTGTTTCCTCAGTCGAATTAACCCGATCCTCAATGTTTACGTAATAATCGCCATACGCGCGGGTTTCGATTCATCAACCATCAAAAATGCGTAGGTCATGGCTTTCAGCGAACCAAGGTCTCCATTTTTTAAGTGGGTCGTCTCTTCCTCTCAGGATCTGAGCGCGGACAATCGGCAGATATTGCTTGCCAATCTGTTCACGCGGACCGCGTCGATCGTATTCGCGTCGATTTGCGAAATCAGCGTCTGCGCCACCGCTTATTACCTTTATCCCAAGGCCCTTTACGCGAGTTGGGGCTGCGCCGTTATTGCATTGCTGATCGCGCGGCTCGCATTAATCTGGTTGTGCTGCTCGCGCAGCGCCAACGGTCAGCCGACACCGACCTCCGCGTTTCTGTTCGCAAGCCTGCTCTGGAGCGCGCTGTTCGGGTACGGCACCTTGCTGTGCAACATTAGCGGAGACCAAACACTCTTCCTGCTCGGCAACGTCTGCGCAGTGGGCGTGATCGGCGGATTGGCCGGACGTAACGCGGGCACGCCGCGGCTCGTACTGCTGCAAATTACCTTCATTCTTGGGCTATTGGCTTTCGGTGCGGCGCTGTCCCCAGGGTCCGGCAAACTTGTGCTGCTTTTCCAGGCGCCGTTCTGCGCTGCCGGCTTCTTTACGGTTGCGCTGCGCAGCAATCGCGACACAGTCGCGTTGCTTCTGGCGCGGGAAAACAGCCACCGGCTCGCGCATCACGACAGCCTCACCGGTTTGCCCAATCGCGCGCGAATCAGTGAACTGCTGCTCGAGCGCACGGAGATGGGCGCGCTACGCAACGATAAATCGTTCGCTGTTCTACTGATCGACCTGGACGGTTTCAAGGCCATCAATGACAGCCTGGGCCATGCCGCCGGAGATCAGATTCTTCAGGAAGCGGCAATCCGCTTGCGTGAGGTGTTGCCGAGCGGCGATCTCGTCGGACGTCTGGCCGGCGACGAGTTCGTGGCGCTTTCCGATGGTACGGGGCAGGCGCGCGACGTCCGCAATCTGGCGGACCGCATCGTGAAGACGCTGGCGCGCCCGTTCGCGCTGCGCGAGGCGCTGGTGCACATCGGCGCGAGCGTGGGCGTCTCGCTCTATCCCGAACACGCGAGGACCGGCCCGCAACTGCTGATTTGTGCCGATCGCGCCTTGTATGCCGTGAAACGCAGCGGCAAAAGCGCATACGCTATTTTCGATGCTGCGAAACACGCGTCGGATGAAAGCCTGAGCCTTCTGCGCAGCGACCTCGAAGGCGCGTTGCACTCGTTCAGCGGTTTGCGCATGGAGTACCAGCCCATCATCGATCTCAGCAGCGGTGCGGTGTCCGGCCGCGAGGCGCTGATGCGCTGGACCCATCCCACGCGCGGCGAGCTTTCCCCTTCCGCCTTCATTCCTACCGCCGAACGTACGGGCCTCATTCTGTTGTTGGGCGAATGGGCTTTACTGCAATCGTGCCAGGAGGCGGTGACCTGGCGCGACAGGGTAACCGTCGCCGTGAATGTGTCGCCGGTGCAATTGCGGGAGGAGTCGTTTGCGTCGGTCGTTGCGGGAATTCTTCGCAAGACGAAGCTTCCGCCGCAGCGCCTGAATATCGAGGTCACCGAAACGGTGCTGCTGAACGACGATGTCGTGACCCGGCGCAACGTCGGGAGGCTGCGCGCGTTGGGCATCGGTCTCGCGCTCGACGATTTCGGCACCGGCTTCTCGACGATGTCGACGCTCGTGCGCTTTTCGTTCGACAAGCTCAAGATCGATAGTTCGTTCGTCAAGGAGTCCGTGCATCGTCGGGAATCGGCGGCAGTGGTGCGTGGCATCGTGGCGTTGGCGCGGGAAATCGGCATGCCGACTACGGCGGAAGGCATCGAGACGCAAGAGCAACTGGATTTCGTGCGCGTATGCGGATGCACGCATGCTCAAGGCTTTCTGCTCGGCAAGCCAGTGCAGGGGCACGAGATTGCGCGCATCGAAGAAAAGGTTGCCGCGCATTCCGCGGATAAGGACTGAGCGTTCATCAATGCCGACACCGAGGCGAATATGGAACCTGCGTTGCAATTCCAGCTACGGATCACCGTCTCGCCCGAATTTGCCGACATGTTACGTGCTGACCCGACGTGTGCTTCGCATAGCGTGCTTCGCGATGTTCTGCGCAGGCACGACGCAACGTTGAAATGCCAGTTCGATGCCTTCGCCGACTACGTGAGCGAAGCAGAACGGCAGGGTACGGAAAACTATCCGCTTTATCAATGGACTCGCGAGACGATCGAAAACCCGGAGAAGAAGGCGAAGTACCTGCAATCGTTTACCGTTTATGTGAATGGCGACGAGGTCTACGGCAAAGACGTCGCCGATAACATGGAGAACGAACTATTGCAGTTGGTCCGTGAAGACGGAATACAACGCGTCTCCAGATTCGATACCAATCCGGCGAATAATCCGCAACCGCCCAAACGATAGCCGTCACGCTTACTAAACGTAAAGTTCGTCGCGTCTCTGCGCGGCGTCAGCTAATCGTCATTTCGGTTTTACATTTGACGACAAGGCGTCGAGATCGTGAGACGATGCAAACTCACTTTTTCTCGAGGAGAGCGACATGGGACTCTTGGACGAAGCAGGAAAGATTGCGGGGGCGATCGCCGCCGTTGAAGCGGCAGAAAAAGTGGATCCGGAAGCGGGCTTGCTGACGAAAGGCATCGCCGCTATCGCCGGTTTTGAAGGCGCCGGCAAGCTGGAATCAATGATGGAAAAGAAAGACGACGACAAGCAGGACGTCGCCGACAACACCCAGCCCACGGACGACACGAATCCGCAGACGTGAGTGGTGGTTCGCCGCCGGTCGCATGATCCATGATGGAATACATGCGCCGGCAACGCTTCGGCGCGCTTGCCGTCGCTGGTGATTGCCTCAGCGCGGGGCGGTATTCAACGCGAAACTCGCATGTTCAAATGCGAAATGGCAAGCGGCGCCATCGGAGTCGACGTCCGCGCGTGTCTGCAGCACGCCGGTTACGTCGATGCGGTCCCCGGTTTTGTACACCGAGGTCCGCTTGTCGTTCACCATCAGATCATCGCGGGTCGTCGCCACGCCGATGCACTTCGGATTGGACGGCTCCTTGAACACGATCACATACTTGCCCGGCTTTCCGACAAACCCGTCGGAATGCGTGACGCGCGTGACGATACCGGTCACGACCAGCCGGCGCTCGTCCCATTTCTTCTTCGCGTTATTTTCATTCTGCTTCCAGTCGACGGCCATCTCGGTCATCGTGGTCCGCTGTGCGGCCGTCAATCCGCGGAAATCGCCGCTCAGGACGTCGCCAGTGGTGTCGAGGAAATCCGAGGTCGAGGACATCGCGCCGTCCATTGACGTGCAACCGCCCAGCAGTGCCGTGATCAATAACGTTGCCGCCGTGTATTTCTTTTTCGTATTCATGGCAATATGACTCAGTCCGAAGCGCAGCTAGGGGCGCGCGAATCCCCGCCGCCTGCTGTTAATGCCGGCGGTCTGGTTGTGAAATTGAAGTGTGTTTAAAGGCGGAAAGCCTGGAATCTGCCCTTAGTTTGGTTTTTGGTCGCCAAAAGTTATAAAAATCAATTATTTGAACGTGCGCGAAGTTCACCGCACACGCCTTTCGGTATTTATTTCTAGCTGCGCCACATATCGAAATGCATATTAAAAAATGACTTCTGAATGACTGATTTTATGAGATGCGTTTGGTCTTTTTCAAATGATATATATCGGTCTACCAAGCTGTCAATCATCTGATTTGCAATGCAGATGTGGGAGCACGAAACTGTCCGCACCGGGCGGTTTCATCCGAGTGTCATAGTCTGGCGACTACGATGGCTGGTCGTCCCCGTTGCGCGCCGGTCTTCAGCGCACTCGCGGTTCACGCAGAACGCGGTGCGTCCGTCCTATGCGTCGGCGTCCTTCCACCCCCGTACAACAACACCAGACATGTCGAACAGAAAAATCGCTAAGGCTTCGCCGACCGATCAAGGCGCTTCCATCGTCTCGCGTCGTGGGTTCCTGAAGTTTGCCGGTGCGTCCAGTCTCGCTACGGCGGCGGGCACGCTTTCATCGGCGGCGCGCGCGGCGAACAGCGCACCCGACGGTACACCGGAGCAAGTCCACCTGACTTGGGGCAACGATCCGACCCACGAGGTCACGGTGTCGTGGGCGTCGCTTGCGCCGGCAGTGAGCCCGCAGGTGCGCGTCAGCGGCGCGCGCGAGGGGAAACATACGGTGCATGGCGTTCAAAGCACCTATACGGACGGCCTCAACGGCGAGGTCGTGTTCACGTATCACGCGCGTCTGCGAGATCTGAAACCCGATACGAGTTACGAATACGAGGTGACCGCCGAGAACGACAGCAACGCGGCTCAGCCCTTCACCGCGAACTTCCGTACTGCGCCGCGTGGACGCGCGCCGTTTCGCTGGACAAGTTATGGCGATCTCGCGACGCCGAATACCGGCTGGGTTCTGTCGTCGCCGCAAAGCCGCTTCGCGGTGCAGGCGGTCGAGCGCTTTCAGCCGCTGTTCCACCTGCTCAATGGCGACCTGTGTTACGCCAATCTGAATCCGACGCACCAGCCTGATGTGTGGCGCGACTTCGGCAACAACTGCCAGACGTCCGCGTCGAACCGGCCGTGGATGCCGTGTCCTGGCAATCACGAGCTCGAGTTCCATAACGGCGAACAAGGCCTCGCCTCGTATCTCGCGCGCTATACGCTGCCGGATAATCACACGCGCTTTCAGGGCCGCTGGTACAGCTTTCGCGTGAGTTCCGTGCTGTTCATTTCGCTCGATGCGGACGACGTCGTGTATCAGGACGCGGCCGCGTTCGTTGCCGGCCCGGATCCGCTGGTGCCGGTGGCCAGCACCGGCAATCCGCCTATACAACCCGGTACGTCGCTCTATGTGCGCGGCTACAGCGCCGGCGAGCAGACGCGTTGGCTGGAGAAGACATTGCACCGTGCCTCCGAAGACGACGAGGTCGACTGGATCATCGTTCAGATGCATCAGGACGCGCTGAGTTCGTCGAAGACGGGCAACGGTTCCGATAAAGGCATCCGCGAGGCCTGGTTGCCGCTGTTCGATCGCTACGGCGTGGACCTGGTGCTGTGCGGCCACGATCACGACTACGAGCGCAGTTATCCCGTGCGCGGCTGCAACCACAACAAGGGCACCGACATCGCGACGGGCCGGCCGGTGGATACATTGCAGCCGAAACCGGTGATGTCGGCGGTGTCGTCGGGCGCATCCACGTTCGATACGAGCCACGGCACGATTCACCTGATTCTCGGCGGCGGCGGCACGAGCGCGCCGCTGGATGTCTATGGCTTGGATGCCGGCACGGGACTGCCGCAGGCGCGTATTTTCACGCGCCCTAATCGGCCGGTAGCCGGCACGACAGCCGGGACTTTCGTGCGCGCGAACGCGGACGCGGTGGAAGATGCGATCTGGTCGGCGCAACGCGATACCGGCACCGGTTATGGCATCGCGGTGTTCGATCATGATCCGGGGCATCCGGGCGGCGAGACCACGGTCACGATGAACTACTATCACGCGCCCGGCGCGGATCAAACGCCGACGCAGAACTACGAATTGTTCGAGACCATCGAGTTGAAAAAGAAGCGTCGCGGATAAGGTTCGAATTAGCGGTTGGCGGGCTGCCGGTCTACGGCGGCTCGCCAGTAGTGTCGGTATGATCGTCAATATGATTAGCTATCCGTAGGATATGCAAAAGCAACCGGCCGTATTCTCGTCCTGTTTGGCTTGAGGCTGTAAAAACCTCTGCTCTCAACCCTTCGATCATTTTGTTACACGTCTTACCGATGTGAAGTGACGTGGTTACAAAGGCCTTTCAAAAGCGCGGTTATACTCGGCGCCGTCAACAACAATGAAAGAGCTTGTTATGTCGAAGAGAATCCTCAAGATTGTTGCCGTTGCAGCGCTCACGGCTTCGGCGTCCTTGTCGGCAATGGCTGGCGATATGAACAACGCGCTTGGCGGCGCGCTCGGCGGTGTCGCCGGCGCTGCGCTGGGCGGCGCGGTCGGCGGCAGCACGGGCGCCGTACTCGGCGGGGCAGTGGGCGGCGGCGCCGGCGGCGCGGTCACGTCGAATCGCAAGGAACGCACGGGCGCCATTATCGGCGGCGCGCTAGGCGGCGGCGCGGGCACGGCGGCTGGCAATGCGATGGGCGGTCGTGGCGGCGGTCTCGTCGGCGCTGCATTGGGCGGCGGCGCGGGCTCGGCGCTCGGCGGCAACATCTCGCGCTCCAACTCGTACGCCGACGACTATTCCCGCGGCAACCGGTCGGGCAAGCGTCATCACAAGCATCGGCATTACGACTGAGCGGAAGAGCGAGAGGGCGACCTGGTTCATAGCACAGGTACTTGCCCACGCGCCAATTGCGCCGGGCAATACGTGACCGACACGCTGCATTGACTTTGCCTCGTCGATGGTTATCGTAAACGGTCCTCGCAGTCGCATGCCAACACGCGCTGCGAGGGTACTTTACGATTTCCTCCATCCTCAGGAGACGAAGAAAGATGCCACGAGTGTATTGCGCAGGACCGCTCTTCAACGCGGCCGAACGGGCCGAAATGGAGTCAATTGCAGCCACGCTGGAGGCTGCGGGTTTGACGACATTTCTTCCGCATCGCGACGGTCTCGAGTTCGCGAAGCTCAAACCGGAACTCGAGAAGCTCGGCGCGTCGGTTGAAGAAGCCGCGCACATGCTCGACCGCGCGATCTTCCGCCTGGATACCTATCAACTGCTCAGGCGTTGCGATGCGGTGGTCGCCAATCTCAACGGCCGCGTTGCCGATGAAGGCACGGTTGTCGAGGCGTCGCTTGCGTGGCATGCGGGCAAGCCGCTTGTTCTCTTCAAGGCTGACGCACGCTCCATGCTCAGTGGCTCCGACAATCCGATGCTCACGGGCTTAGGCGATTTCGACGTGGTCGATCAACTGTCGGCGTTGCCGCAGGCCATTCAGAAAGCCGTCGCGCGCGATCGGAGTCACGGCGTGGAGCAGACGTTGGAGAGCGGTGCGGAGATCGCGTCGCTTCGCGAGGGTGGTGGCGAGTTGACTGCGCTTGCGAAGACGCTGTACAGCACTTTCAAGAAGCCATAAGGCATGATGCCTGCGGGGCAGGCGCTCTATTTGGAAGATTGCGAAAGTGGGGCGGAGTCCGCGCTTGCATCGGCTCGTACCGTTTGCAGCATGGGGGTAAAAGCGCCCATGAGCTTCCCTTGGTCTTTCAGCTTCGTGAGAATTTCGATCGTCCTGTTGCGGAAATCGCGCTGCTCGTCCGGTGTGGCGCTCAATTTACTCAGCAGAAAATACGCCTCCGCCAATGTCGACTGGGTCATCGCATTGTCTGGATCACGCTTCGCGATAGGCTCGATGGCATCCGTGGCCTTGCGCGCTTCAGAAGCGCCGTCGGCGGCGTTTTTCTGCGCCATGAGCGTGCTTGCACGGATGATGTGGAACTCCGCGAGAGTTTGCCGCAAACTCGCGTTCGACGGATCGTCGCGAGCGAGCACGTCGACAATGTCGATGCTCTTCTGTGACTCGGCCAAAGCGCCAGGCAGGTCATTCTGGACTAGGAGCGCCGCGCTCAGCAACGAGTGACCCGTGGCGAGATCGGACTGCCACGACTTGTTGCCAGGCGCGCTTTGCGCGAGCGGGGTGAGCAATTCAATACCGCGCCGCGCCTCGTTTGCCGCCTGTGCTGCGTCTTTTTGCGCGAGTAATTGCATGGCAATGCTCACGTGCGCGAGGGCCACGCTTTCCTGCAAATAGCGGTGGTCAGGTTCACGGCGGGAGAGGGACTCGCCGAGCGTCAGCGCCTGGCGCAGCTCGGCTAGCGCCGCGTCGTTGTCACCGCGCGCAATGAGTGCGTCCGCATGACGCAAATGCGCGGACAGAATCTCTTTCTGCCCATCGACATTGTTCGGGTCCTTCTGCGACTGCGCTTGGGCGATGTTCAGCGCGGTCTGATACTCCGCCAGCGCGCCCTCATAGTCTCCCTTCGATTCCAACGCGATGCCCAGCCTTTGATGAGCGGAAAATCGCGCCTCGGCTACGGTCATGATTCTGGGCGAAGAATTGTGCGGTTTAGCCGGATCAGCCAGACCGCGTCGATCGAGTGCGTCGGCCACCGTCACTGCCTGGCGATACGAAACCAATGCACCGGTCAAGTCACCTTGTTCGAGAAGGCTGTCGCCGATGCGCGAGCGCGCCAGTGCGAAATCGAGCTGGAGATCGACATCGTCGGGCTTGTTACGAGCAAGTGTTTCGATGATCGCCATGCTTTGCCGAAACTCCGCCAGAGAGTCCGCGATCTTTCCCGCCGATTGAAGAACAGCGCCAATCGAGTCATGCGTGACGGCAAGATCGCGTTGCCACTCCTGGTTGCGCGGATCCTGTTGAACCAGCTTCTGCAATATGGCAAGCGCCTGTCTGAAGTGCGCAAGCGCGCTATCGAGGTCGCCTTGCTTCTGGATCTCGACGCCCATCCGGTCATGCGCTACCGCAAGGTCGCTTAGCAGAGCAGCGTTGTCGGGCGACGCTGCCCGTTTTCGTTCGAGCAGTGCACGCGCCTGATCGAATGTCGTCAGCGCGTGCTGTGTCTGGCCGAGCCGGTCTTGCAGGTCGCCGATGAAAATCAGCGTGTCCGGATCGTCCGGTTCGTATCCGGCGGCGCGCTGATAAGCCTTGAGCGCGCCCTCGGTGTCGGTAAAGAACGCCAATGCGCCTTGCTGCCGGGCCAGTTCCGCGGCCTTATGCTTGTCGGCCGCGGCCGAACTCGCGTTTTGCTCCGCCTGTCTGGCGACGTTGGCTTCCTGATCATGCAATAGCGCAACCGACGGAGCCGAATCGCCTGCTTGCAAGGCCGCAAGTGCGTGGTTGGCCGCCGGCGCGGTGGTGGGTGCTTGCGTCATCGCCTGGATGGACGCCACGGCTTTTTTCAATTCGTTGAGCAGCCGCGCTTCTTCGCGCATTCGCGACTTCAACTCCGACAGCACGGCGGCGTCGGCCGAACTGACGTTGATCGTGTTGCCGTTGCCGATGACATTGGTCGCGATGCCGCCGCCAGAGGCTGAAGCCGACTGGCGCTCATTCGACGTGCGCGTTGCTGTTTGTGCCGATGCTGCAGCGGCGGCCGCGACGGCAAGCACGATCGTGGCGATCAGCGCAGACAGGTGGCTCGACGGGTTCATTTTCTGATCACCACCACATTGCTCGAGCCCGACACGTTGGTAGCGGCGTCACCATTCGCGGTCGCGCTCTGATTGACCGGTTGCGACGGAGGTGGCGCCGGCGGCGCCGCGGCGGCGGACGGAACGGGGTGAGCTTCTGGCGGGGCCGGTTGATGAAGGATACCCATCGTCGTGAGCACGCCGATCAGCGCGACAATGCCGGCACCGACGAATTGCAGCACCGTGCGGTTGTCCTTTTGTTTCAGCCAGCCCCACAAGCCGTATCGCGCCGGCGCCTTGTCCGCCGCACTTTCCCGCGCTTTTGGCCGAACGCGCACGCCCATGGCGGCCTCCTTGTGTCGATGCCGATTCCTCCGCTTTAGTTAAGACGATCCGCGACCGCCAGAAAGAAAAAAGGTCGCGAATCGCAGTGCAATTCATCACACGAAAGTGGCGGTGATACCCCCACTTGACGGTGCATCCGCCAAGTGGGAGTATCGCCGCCCGATGCGCATGTATTGCTGATTCGCGGAATGCTTCGTGCGTGGCAACGCAGCTCCTGAACGCCACGAGTGCGCGTGCTATGCACGACACGCGCCGACGCATACGACAACAAAAAGAGAATGGCTCAAAGGCCGCCTTTAGAACGCAATACAAGGACCGAACCTTCATGTAGATTTTCGACGGAGGTCACTCATGCTGTTTCATGCTTCCATCCCAGCTCGCAATCCGGAAAACGTCGCACGTGTCATCGCCGAACTGTGGGGCGGATTTCACGCACCGTTCCCTTCCTTTCCCGATTCGTGGATGGCGATAGCTGGCGACGACCGTGGCTCGATCATCGAGACCTATCCCAACGATCGCGTGCTCAGCCCCGACGGCGAACAGGTTTCGTCTGTGCCAGGCTCGAGCACTGCTCCGCGATACAGCGCATTTCACATTGCCATTGCGAGCAAACTGTCCCCCGAGGAAGTCTTCGCAATCGGCGAGCGAGAAGGCTGGCGCGCGGTGCGCTGCACGCGCGGGCGCAACTTTTTCGATGTGATCGAATTGTGGATCGAAAACGTTCTGCTGATCGAAGTGTTGACGGAAGAGATGCAGAAGCAGTATCTCGCCTTTGCCACGCCCGCAAACTTCCGCGCACTTGCGGCGGCAGCGGCAGCGACTCAAGCATGAATCGATGAGCGGCGTCGCGCGTCTCTATCTCATCATCAATCGCGTCTGCGCGCCGCTCTTTCTACACCCGGCGCAAATGCCGAACAGAACCAACTGACGTGCCGTCACCGCGAAGTCGAGGCTGTTCGCGACAGACTGCTGTCGCGCCTCGATTTCCGCATCGAAGAACTCATAGATTCGACCGCAGACCGTGCAGACGAGATGATCGTGCCGGGTTCCGTCATTCAGTTCGTAGACCATGCGGCTTTCGCCAAAGGCCACGCCCGACAATAAATCCGCATCCACGAGTTGACCGAGCACACGATAGACCGTGGCGAGGCTCATGTTGCGCATGTCTTCATTGAGAAGCTTATAGACCTGTTCAGCGCTGAAGTGGTCACGAGCGTGCTCATGAAAAAACTCCAGCACCAGGACTCGTGGGAACGTGGGCCGCAGACGGGCTTGCTCCAGAATTCTATGAATTTTCATGGGCGTCGTGGCATTCGAGAAGCGGCGACCGACCTGTTGGATTCAAGGTCGCCGCGATGAAGAAGTCGGTGGGAATGACGTCGCGCTATTTCGGCAAGACGAACCGCGAGTGGCCGAACTATGTAAGCCGGCTCCTTAAGAGAACCTTAAGCGCCAGTTTCGGGAAGCATTGGACAGTCGCAAACCGATGAACTCAAACGGCCTGTTTTTGGCTAAATTACGTATTCCTTTCGCTCGGCGTTGCCGTCAAAATCGCGCCACACTGACTCCCGGCGGATCCCGCAACGCGTTAAGCTTCGCCCCCTCATTGTTCTTTTGACGCCACGCGGCTTATTTTTTTTGACACCTCATTTATTTTCATCGCCCTATGATTGGGGGGCTCGTTTACCGCCGCGCTGGCTAGTACGCGTCCACTGAGCCGATATGAAAACCATGCAATAGATAAGCGCGCACCATGGCAAAGCCATTGAAATGATGTGTCGCGCAATAAACATCCAATAACTACTTATGCTTCTCGCGGTTTGCGCAACAACGGTTGCAAATGTATTGCATGCGTGTGCATGGCGCTGGTGGAAAGAGCAATTGATACCCTCAATTACCGCTTGATCTCGGAGCCAACAAAGTATGAAAAAATCTTTACTCGCGGCCGCGCTCTTCGGCGCGTTTACGATGTCGGCGCATGCGCAAAGTAGCGTGACGCTCTATGGCCTCATCGATACCGGATTGGTTTACACGAACAATCAGTTTGGGCACAGCAATTGGCAGGAAGTGAGCAGTTCGACCCAGAACACGGTCTTCGGTCTCAAGGGCTCGGAGGATTTGGGTGGCGGCTTGCACGCGGTCTTCAAACTCGAGCAAGGTTTCCTGCTGAACAACGGCGCCCAGGCATTCTCCGGTGATGGTTTCGGCTCACAGGCGTGGGTCGGCCTGCAAAGCGATCCGTACGGCACCTTGACGTTCGGCCGCCAGTTCGACGTGATGAACGACCTCGTCGGACCGCTCACGGCGGAGTTCAACACGTGGGGCGGCAGCATGGCCGCGCATCCGTTCGAGAACGACAACCTTGCTGCGAATTCGGTCGTGATCAACAACTCGGTCAAGTACGCGAGCCCGACCTACCGCGGCGTTACGTTCGAAACGATGTATTCGTTCAGCAACAAGGCCGGCGACTTCGGGAACAACCGGTCATACGGTTTCGGCGTTTCGTATGCGCAAGGTCCGGTGAATCTTGCCGCCGGCTATCTGCAATTGAACAACGCGGGCAACGGCAGCGGCGCGGTGACTTCGAGCGATGCAAGCGCGAACTTCCTCGCACAACGCCAGCGTATCTGGTCGCTGGGCGGTAACTACACGTTCGGGCCGGCCACTGTCGGGCTGGTCTGGAGCCACACGCAGATCGACAACGCGTCGGGCGTGTTCTCGTTCGGCACGGGCAGCTACCTCGGTTCGGGCGACCCGTCTGCCGGATCGCTGGCCGGTTCACTGCGTCTCGACAACTACGAGGTGAACGCAAAGTACGCGCTTACGCCGGCGTTGAGCGTATCCGGCGAGTACACGTACACGCATGGCGCCTATAACGGTTCGTCGCCGGGATGGAACACGGCCATGCTGCAGACCGATTACTCGATCAGCAAGCGTACGGACTTCTATCTCGAAGGCGTCTATCAGAATGTGCACGGTGCGCCGGCGGACTCCGTACTCTCGCATGCCATGATCAACACGTTGTCGCCGTCTTCGACCAACACGCAAGTGGCGGTCACCGTGGGGATGCGTCACGCGTTCTAAGCAGGTTCGTGACGAGTAGTCTGTGAAGATGCATGCCTGGCTGCTGCCGGGCATGCGTCATTGTGCGAGCGCTATGCTCGCGGTCTTCAGTCGATCGGAACGATCTGGCTCAAAAGCGCGATCGTCCCATCTTCCACCACGCGCGCAGTGATCCCGCCGAATCCTCTGACCGCGTTATATCCGCCTGTTCCAAGCACTTCCTCCATGCGGGAACAAGGGTGGCATTCGCCCGTGGCTTCGAGAATCGCGTCGCCGATCCGGAAGCGGCGTGCCTTCAGCGCATAGAGATTGATACCTGACGTTACGACGTTGCGTCGCAGATTCAGGGGCGACACCGCGCTTTGCCCCAAATGACTCGCAATAGCAGCCAGGCTTTCTGTCTCGATCAGAGTGACCTGCCTGTTGCCACCGGCGCGGCTGTAGTGATCATCGGCAAGTCCGTGGCCAACGCGCGCCTCCACGGTTTCGACGACTCGCATCGGTTCGCGGCGCATTGATCGTACGCCGAGCCAGACGACGCTACCTGGGCGAACGGGCGCGAGCATGAGGCGCGCGAGCGGAGATTCGGGGTTGAGCGGCATCTTTCTGAAAAGGTTCTGTGGTGGGCGCGCGCTTCGATTATGACGTGTTTGATGCAAGGCCACCCGTCGACGGCGGACCGGCCTTTTGCCGTCCGATCTTCGGAAGACGTGACGGGCCTTCGCGATGCGCCAGTTGGGACATCGCAGGATCCGGCTAGCATGGGCGGAGTCCGGGAATCGATCACCAGGAGGATTGATGAACTTGCCGAAAGCGACTACGCGTCGTTCGCTATCTGTGATCGTGGCGCTTGTTGCGTGTGTCCATATGAACGAGCAGGTGCACGCTCAAACTCCTGCGGCGCAGGCGCTATTCATGTTGCGAGTCGACTCGTATTCAGATCGCGCGGCGAATAATCGTGCGTACGAGGACCGTCAGTACAACAATCGTCAGTATTTCAATCGGCAATACGAGAACCGGCAGTATGAAAACCGGCAGTATGAAAACCGGCAGTATGAAAACCGCCGGTACAACAACCAGCTCTATAACAACGAGCAGGATCAGACGCGACTCAACGGGATGGTGTCGCCGTAAGCCGGACTCAGGTCACCGAAACGCGGTGGTCACGGTAGCACGTGCGGGTTGAGCGTCTCGGCACGTACTGCACTCCACGCCAAAGTGACGCCCTCGCCACATGCCGCCGATTTCCGGCACGCATGATGTTGCCGGTGCATGGAGAACGTTCAGCGCGACGCGGCTTGTGAACCTTCGTCCTTCGCTTCAGCCAGAATCTGCTGGATGACTTGCTCGAAAGTTTCGACAGGCTGTCCGCCGCTCACCAGATAGCGACGGTTGAGGATAGTGGCCGGCACCGATTGAATCCCCATTGCCTCGTTATTCCGCTCCTCCGCACGAACCTCCGCGGCATAGGTTCCTTTTTGCAGTACGTCACGTGCCTCCGCGGCGTCGAGCCCAACGGATTGCGCCGCTTCGATCAACACTTCGTGGTTGCTGGTGTCCTTGCCTTCGCCGTGATAGGCCCGCAACAGGGCCAGGTTGAGCGGCAACTGCGCACCCTTGATGCCGGCCCAATGCAGCAGGCGATGCGCGTCGAACGTGTTGTACACGTGCGTGCGCGGGCCGAAGGCAAAACCAACGCTCGCACCACGCTCGCGAATCGCCGCCTGCGTTTCAGCGATTTGCTCCGCCGTGCGCCCATATTTCTTGCCGAGATAGTCGACAATGGTCTCGCCGTCCGGTCCCATGTCCGGATTCAACTCGAACGGATGCAGGACGATTTGCGCGTCGACCGTGTCGCCAAGGCGCGAGAGCGCGCGTTGCAGCGAGGAGAGGCCGATTGCGCACCATGGGCAGGCGATGTCGGAGACAAAATCGATTGTGAGCGGTTGTGTCATTGCGGTGGTCCTAATGGGAAGAATCTGTTGCGTGGCCGGCTTGGTGCCAGAGCGAGGGCCGCAAACAGCGTAACCTGAATTGCGAGTATTTGCAGGACCGCCCTCGTGACGGAACGCGAGCCGGCGCCTTACAATTCACCAACCGCAGTTGGAGCCGTTGACCATGCGAGCAACAGGGATGCCGGCAGGCGTCATAATCCCTCTTCGCCGTCGTGCACGACAACGACTGCTTTTCCAACGTTGATAGGAGCTTCAAATGAGCAAGGGATATTGGGTGACGTCATATCGCGCGACGAAAGACGCGGCCAAGCTTGGCGCATATGCGCAGCTTGCCGTGCCCGCCGTGGCGGCTGCCGGCGGCAAGTTCATCGTACGTGGCGTGGCGGACGAGGCTCGTGAGCAAGGCTTGAAGGAGCGGACGGTCGTGATCGAGTTTCCGACCTACGAAGCAGCCGTCGCGGCCTACGAAAGCGAACTCTACAAGAAGGCGCTGGCGGCATTGGGCGATGGCGTCGAGCGCGATCTGCGGATTGTGCGCGGCACGGAGTAACGCAAGAGATGCGGAGAGCGCGACCTGCTTAGGCAGGTTCGCGCCCAAAGGCGGCAATCCAGCGTGATGCAATGCAACGGCAGGCCACCGCCTGCCGCGCTTGTCACCGAATCTATTTCACCGCGCCCAGCGCGAGCCCCTTCACCAGATACCGCTGCAACCACGCGAACACCACCGAAACCGGCAACGTGGCGCAAAGCGTAGCGGCCATCACCAGATGCCACTCGACCACGTATTTCCCGGCGACCATGTCGGTCACCTGCACGGTCAGCGTTTTATTCTCCGGTGAGCGGATCAAGGTGTACACGACGGCAAACTCGTTCCACGCGTTGATGAACGTGAAGATCGCAGTGACGACGATCGCCGGCACCGCGAGCGGCAGGAACACTTTGAAGACCGCCTTGGTCCGTCCGCATCCTTCGAGCCACGCCGACTCTTCCAGATCGCGCGGCACCGTCTGAAAGTACGAAGACAGCATCCACACGGCAAACGCGATGTTGAAGGCCGCATAAGAGACGATCACGCCGATCTTGGAGTCAACCAGGTTGCCGTCGCCATAAGGAATCATCGCTGCCAGCCGGAACAAGCCGACTACGAGCAGGATAGGCGACAACATCTGCGTGACGAGCAGAAACTGACGGTAGAGCCCGCGTCCTCGAAAGGGAAACCTAGCCAACGCATACGCCGCCGGCAAGCTGACTGCCAGCGCAAGCGCGGTCGACAGCAAACTGATCACCGTGCTATTGCGTAGCGCCACGCCGAAATTGGCGGCGACCCACATGTCGGAGAAATTGCTCCACTGCCAATGCACCGGCAACCAGCGCGCCGGATAGACAAAAATCTCGGAAGCCGGCTTCAACGCCGTAAATAGCATGACGGCGAACGGAAACAGCACCACCACGATTAGCGGCGACAGCGCGAGCCAGCACCACAGCGAGCGCTTCATCTTGACGCTGAGACTCATGACGGATCTCCTTCTTTCGCGGGCTGCAGGCGCAGATAGGCGATCGAGAAAACGAACAGCATGACGAGCATGATCAGTGACACCGCTGCAGCTTCGCCGGGGCGCCCGAGCCGGAAGCCGAGCTCGTAGAGATACGTGACGAGAATGTGCGTGCTGTTGTCGGGGCCGCCCTGCGTCATCACCCAGATGATCGGAAACGAGTTGAACACGTAGATCACGTTCAACAGAATCGTCATGTTGATGAACGGCCGCAACAGCGGCATGGTGAGTTTGCGAAACTGCTGCCAGGCGCTCGCGCCGTCCATGCGAGCGGCTTCGTAAATATCGCCGGGCACCGAGGACAAACCGCCCAGCAGAATCGTCACCGTAAACGGAATCGACACCAGAATGCCGACTGCGATTTCGACCGGAAACGCGAGCTCCGGCGTGGCCAGCCAATGAATCGGACCGCTGATCAAGCCGAGCCGCTGCAACGTGACGTTGACCATGCCGTAGTCGTCGTTGAAGGCCCAGCGCCAGACCACGGCGGTCATGGTCAGCGAGACGGACCACGGCAGCATCACGATCGTGCGCGCCACGCCGCGCCCGTAGAAATCCTGATTCAGCACCAGTGCGACAGGCACCGAGATCAGCACCGTGCCGCCCACCACGCACACGGTCCAGACAATGGTCCGCTTGGCGGCGGCAAGAAACGCGGGGTCGCTGAAGATCGTATAGAAATTCCGCAGACCGGTGAAATCGCGAATCGCGCCGAAGCGCGAGACCTCGTGCAGCGATTGCCACACGATGTTGAAGATCGGATAGCTGATGATGAAGAGCGCCAGTACCAGACTCGGCGCAATCAGCAACCAGGGCGCTTGCAGGCGCGAAGAAGCGGAACGGCTCATGCGTGCTCGATCGTAAGGCGCGTCCGCGTTGATGAGCAGGCGCGTCGGGATGGGCCGGATAGTGCATTACGAGCGAAACGCGCACTGCCTTCGTAGTGGCGGCGCGCGTTCCGGGTTCAGCAGATCACTACGAGATAAATACGACTGTGCTGCGTGATCACTTACCGAGCGACTTGTTCGCTTGCGTGGCCGCCGCATTCAATGCGTCAGCCGGCTTGGCCTTGCCCAGGTAGATCGACTGCATTGCATCGGTCACGGCCTTGGCGGTGTCTTCCCAGCCGGTCACGGTCGGTGCGAAGTGGGCGGTCGGCAGCAGCGCGACGAAGGCCTTGGTGTCCGGATCATTGAATGCCGGGTCGGTTGCCTCAGCCTTGGTGGTCGGCAGGAAGCCTTCAGTCGTGGTGAACTCCACGCGCGGTTCCTTCGTGAACAGATAGTCGAGGAACTTCCACGCCGACTTCTTCACCTTCGAGTTCTTGAACATCACGATCGAGTCCGTGACGGCGTAGGTGGCGTGTGCCGTGCCCATCGGAATCGGATCGATGCCGTACTTCAGGTTCGGCGCTTCTTTCTTGATCTGCTTGGCGAGGAACGGCGCGGAGATCATCATCGCGACGCGGCCTTGCTTGAACAGATTCTGCACGTCTTCGCGGCTATAGCCGGTCACGCCCGGTTGCGTCAGGCCCTGGTCGATCATCGTCTTGTAGAGCGTGGCGGCCTTGATGCCGGCCGGCGAATTGAACGCCGCCTTGCCGTCCTTGCCAACCACGTCGCCACCATTGGTCCACAGGGCGTAGTAATAGTAGACGTCCGTTTCGATTTCCTTGCCTTGCAGACCGAAGCCGGCAATGCCCTGCGCCTTCAGTTTCTTCGACGCTTCGATCACGTCGTTCCAGGTCTTCGGGCCGTCGGGATAGCCGACTTTCGCGAGCAGGTCTTTGTTGTAGTACAGCGCGCGCGCGGAAGCGGCGATCGGCAGGCCGTACACCTTGCCGTTGATTTCACCCGGCGCGAGGAACGGGCCGATGAAGCGGCTCTTGAAGCTGGCGTCCATATAGCCGTCGAGCGGCTCGGCGACGTCGTCCTTCACGAAGTCGAGCAGCCACCGTGTGCCGACGATCGCGAGGTCGGCGTTGGCGTTGCCTGAAATGTCCGTTTGCAGTTTCTGTTGCAGCGTGTCCCAGTTCACATCTTCGATCTTGATGGTCGTGCCGGGATTGGCCTTCTCGAAGTTACGGGCCATCTTTTCGAAGTACGGTGCGGTCGCGTCGCTGTAGTGGGCGACGGTCACGCGGACCGTGTCGGCGTGAGCCGCGACGGCGATACCTGCAAACGCGAGCGCCACGGCAATTTTGCCTAGCGCGAGGGAAGCACGGGCTTGCAACGACATTTCTCTCTCCTGGGGTGGTTTGCTGCCGTCGCCGGCCGCTTCGGGTTGAATTGTTTGAAAAAATCCTACATGACGCAAAATAGCTTGTCACGTAGGGTCTGCCATATTTCTTCCCGGCCAGTTTTGTGCATAAGATGCTGTAAAGCAGGGGTATTCTGCATAGGGTGATGTCACGGATACCCAATCTTCGGGATGACTAGACAACTGCGCCAACCTTGGTTTGTAAGAAATTTACACGCTAATCCGGTGCTGGCGGCGCGGTTGAAGAGCGAGGCGGACATGAATCGTGTGGTGTTGGTTACGGGCGCTTGCGGCGGCATCGGCAGCGTGTTGTGCAGGCGCTTCGTGGAACAGGGCGATACGGTGCTGGCGCTCGACATCGACGCCGCCGCGCTGAAGGCTTTGACCGCGCAACTCGGCGAGGCGCACGTCACGCCGATCGCGGTCGATCTCGGCGACGCCGCCGCAGTGCAGCAAGCCGTGGCCGCCGCGGTCAAGGTGCGCGCTCCGGTGGATGTGCTGGTCGCCAACGCGGGCGCGGCACAAGGTCTGACGCTTGCCACGACGGATGTCGCGAGCTGGCAGCGCGACATCCATCTGAATCTGAACGGCACGTTTCACACGGTCGAGGCCGTGCGCGCGTCGATGATCGAGCGGCAACGGGGCGCGCTGGTGCTGATCGGTTCGGTGAACGGCATGGCCGCGCTCGGTCATCCGGCGTACAGCGCGGCGAAGGCCGGGCTCATCAGTTATACGAAGGCGCTCGCGCTCGAACTCGGCCGCTACGGGATTCGCGCGAACATCGTGTGTCCCGGCACGGTGAAGACGCAGGCGTGGCAGGCGCGCGTCGACAAGAATCCGCAGGTCTTCGAGGATCTGAAAAAGTGGTACCCGTTGCGCGACTTCGCGACACCTGACGACATCGCCGACGCCGTGCTGTTTCTCGCCTCGCCGATGGCGCGCGTGATTACCGGCGTCGCGCTGCCGGTCGACGGGGGCCTGATGGCTGGCAACCGTCTGATGGCGGAAGAACTGACGCTCGAATCGCTCTGAACCGCGCGCGGCAACATTGCAAGTAGCACGAGATCGAGTCAACGAAGCAAGATGATGAGGACAGCATGGCAGCAGTGCAACTGAGCGGCATCTTCAAACGCTATGGCGACACGCAAGTGGTGCACGGCATCGATCTCGACATCGACGACGGCGAGTTCGTCGTGCTGGTCGGGCCGTCGGGCTGCGGCAAGAGCACGTTGATGCGCATGGTGGCGGGGCTCGAGGAAATCAGCGGCGGCGATCTGATGATCGGCGGCACGCGCGCGAACAGTCTCGCGCCGCAGCAGCGCAATATCTCGATGGTGTTCCAGAGCTACGCGCTATATCCGCATCTGTCCGTCTACGAAAACATCGCGTTCGGGCCGCGGATTCGCAAGGAGTCGTCGGCGAGTTTCAAGCCGCGGATCGAAGCCGCCGCGAAGATGCTGAACCTCGGCGGCTATCTGGACCGTTTGCCGCGCGCGCTGTCGGGTGGCCAGCGGCAACGCGTGGCAATGGGCCGCGCGGTGGTGCGCGAGCCGTCGCTGTTCCTGTTCGACGAGCCGCTGTCCAATCTCGACGCCAAACTGCGCGTGCAGATGCGCACCGAAATCAAGGCGCTGCATCAGCGGCTGAAGAATACGGTGATCTACGTCACGCACGATCAGATCGAAGCCATGACGATGGCGGATCGCATCGTCGTCATGAACGCGGGGCGGATCGAGCAGATCGGCCGTCCGCTGGAACTGTACGATCATCCGGCGAATCTGTTCGTGGCGAGCTTTCTCGGCTCGCCGTCGATGAACTTTGCTGAAGGTGTGATCGCGAGCCGCGCGCAAGGTCAGGGCCTCGCGCTGAATCTGACGGACGGTGGCGAGATCGTGCTGGAAGGCGCGCCCGCGTCGGCCGTGGTCGGCGCGAAGGTCACGCTCGGCGTGCGGCCGGAACACATCGAAACCACGACGCCGACACCCGACGCGACGATGGAAGTCGAAGTGGTCGAGCCGACTGGTGCGGAGACTCACTTGTACGGGAAAATAGGCGGCAGCACGTGGTGCGTGACGACTCGTCAGCGCTCGAAAATCGAGCCCGGCCAGCGCGTGACGCTGCGTTTGCCGGCCGAACATATTCATCTGTTCGATACGGAGAGTGGACGCAGGCTGGTCTGAACCGCGTGTTGCTGTTTTGAGGTCGATACGAGCTTGCCTCGGGCTCGCTGAAGCTGCGACGCGGATTCATTTAACCCGTGAGAAGACGCCGGGCCGCCCCAAGTTTTCTCATCCCCTCGGGGGGCCTCGCACGAAGCGACAGGTCTGGGGGCGCTTTTAAGGAACACCGGGTGTCCGCACCGAACTTGATTCCCCACATCCGCAGCGCACTCGCCAGTTTGCGGCCCGCCGAGCGTAAGGTCGCCGACATGGTGTTGAGCGACGTCGACTTCGCGATGCGCGCGAGCATCACCGAACTCGCGCAGCGCGCGGACGTGTCCGAGCCTTCCGTCACGCGCTTTTGCCGCGCGATCGGTGCGCATGGTCTGCGCGACTTCAAGATGCAATTGGCGCAGAGCGTGGCGGGCGGGCTGCCGTATGCATCCACGGCGGTGGCGCGCGACGACGACGTGCAGACGCTCATGGACAAGGTGGGCGAGGCGGCGGTCGACGGCATCACGCATGCGCGTGGCGCGCTGGATCCGGCGGTAGTCGAGAGTGCGATTGCTGCGTTGTCGAGCGCGCGGCGGGTGTTTTTCTTTGGCGTCGGTTCGGGTTCGGGATTGGTCGCGCAAGATGCGGCGCTGCGGTTTCTGCGGCTCGATATTGCATCCACTGCGTTTACCGATGGGCATCTTCAGCGTCTTTACGCGGGCCTCATGGAACCGGGCGATGTCGCCTTTGCGATTTCGCATTCGGGCCGCAGTGTCGAAGTCAACGAGAGCATTCAGATTGCCAAGGAGCGTGGCGCGACCACGATTGCGCTGACGAATGTCGGCTCGCGGCTGGCGTGGCTGGTGGATATTGCGCTGCTGCTGCGCGTGCCGAGCCCGATCGATCCGAATACGCCGGGCGTGTCGCGGCTCGTGCATCTGTGCATCATGGACGCGCTGGCGATTGGCGTCGCGCTCAAAGCCGGGCCGAAGACGCTCGAGAAGATGCGGCATGCGAAGGCGAGGTTGGCGTCGCATGAGCCGGAGGCGGCGGGGGATTGAGCGGCCGCGAAAGTCGCTTGTCGATTTCCGCGCAGTTTTGACTACTCGGCAGCCGTCGCCATCCACCCAAAACGTCGCGACAAGCGTGACGTCGCGGCGCGCAAAGTCTGCGCCGGGCCGCCCGTCAAATCACTGTCGAAACTGCCGCTCGGCCCCATCAACGCCAGGACCAGGCAGATGCTGCCCGTATGATCCAGTACCGGCGCGGCTAGCGTATTGATGCCCGGCACAGGGCGGCTGAGTGCCGTGTCGATGCCGTCCGCACGGATCTGCGCAAGACGCTGCGCATAGGCTTTCGTCAACGGCGGCAATGCCGCCGCTGCGTCCGTACCGGCTGCCGACTTCGCCTTCCCCGCAAAAACATCGGCCGCATTCGCGCCCGCCAACCGCAGATGATCCTGCGCCAGCAAACCCACGCGTACGTCGTCCGCGACATAGGCGGCGAACACGCGGCCGATCGCCGTATTCGCCAGCGACATCACCGTGCCGACCCGCAGGCTCACGTGCAGCGGTCGCGCCGATTCCTCCAGGCGCACGACGGTCGGCCCAAGCGGCCCGAGCACCGCCATCGCGACGCTCATGCCCGTCGACGCCGCCAGTTCGACCACCTCGGGCTCTGCTTCACGCGTCGGCGACAATCGCTGCAAACCGATCAAACTCAGTTCCAGCGCGAGCGGCCCGGCTTCGAAACAGCCCGCCGCATCGCGATTGAGCAAGCCGATTTTGAGCAGGCTCACCAGGTGCGGAAACGCTTTCGCCGGCGGCATGCCGGCGGCCGCCGCGAGATCGCGCAGATTCAGCGGCCGCGCCGCCGCGACCAGCGCCGCCAACAACTCGCCCGTGCTATCGAGCGACTGGATGCCGCGCTGAGGTTTGGCATCGGCGGAAGTGCGGGGAGATGTGTCGAGAGAATCGGTCACGATGCGGAAGAAGCCAGCAGGGAAGGTGCGGTTGCCAGTTCGGCGCCGATGTCGCGCGCCGCGGCAAGCAGTGTGCGCGCGATCGGACCGTCGGCGGCGGCGTCGATCGCGCCGGTCGAGCCGATCACCGTCAGCGCGAGCGACAAGCGGCCGTCGGCATCCAGCACGGGCGCGCTCAGACTGCTGATGCCCGGACTCGGTGCATCCACGCTGCACTCCAGGCCGCGCGCGCGGATCGCGTCCAGCGTGGCTTCGAAGGCGGTGCTTTGGTCAGGCGGTGTCATGGCGCGATTCGCCGCGCCGGACTGATTCGCCCACATGGCATCCAGCGCCGCGCGCGGCAGAAACGCGCAAAACACGCGTCCCGTCGATGTGGCCGGCAGCGACATCACCGTGCCCACGTGCAAATTGACGTGCAACGGAAAGCCCGCGTGCTCATAGCGAACGATGGTCGGCCCTTGCGGCCCGGCAATACAGATCGCGACGCTGAAACCGATCGCTTCGGCCAGCGCGGCCACGCGCGGCACGGCGGCGCGAAACGCCGGCTGGTTTTCCAGATGCAGCAAACCGAGCCGCAACGACAGCGGGCCGGGTTCGTAGCGGCCAGAAAGCTCGTCGCGCTTGATCAGACCCAGCCGGCTCAAGCTCACCAGATAGGCGTGCGCCTGCCCGGGCGCGATCTGCGCGGCGCTGGCGAGGTCGGACAAGGCGAGCGGCGTGCGCGCCTGCGCGAGCGCCAGCAACACGCGACCGCCCACTTCGACGCTCTGAATGCCGCGCTGCGTCTTGCCGCCGTCCGTCGTCTCGCTAACGCCCGCGCCTTTGCCCGTGGCCGCTTTCGCTGCTTTGCTCACACCCGCGCTCGTCCGTAAAAAAGGGTCCATGTTAACCGAAGGCCTGTGCCTTTCTATCCTCATCTTAGGCCTCTGGCGATTTGTGTATAGCGATACATTTCGCTATTGACAAATAAACTGGCGCCGTCCTAAGATGCATTCACCCCGACACACCGGCGCAGTCACAGAGTCAAAAACGGGGCGAGACAATCCTCCAATACTGTCAGCCCGCGCGGCATTCGCGCAGCCGGCCGTCTCGCCTCACGTCCAACTTTTGAGGGAGACAAGCATGGCAAAGGCATTCGCATCCCAGGCCGATCTGGAAGTCAAGAAAGTCACGTGGACCAAGCTATCCGAAAACGCCTACGCGTACACCGCCGAGGGCGATCCGAACTCGGGCGTGATCATCGGCGACGACGGCGTGCTGATCGTCGACACCACCGCCACGCCGGCCATGGCTCAAGACCTCATCGCGAAGATTCGCAGCGTCACGGATAAACCGATCAAATACGTCGTGCTGTCGCACTATCACGCGGTGCGCGTGCTCGGCGCATCGGCGTATTTCGAAGAAGGCGCGCAGGAAGTGATCGCGAGCCGCGGCACGTACGAGATGATCGTCGAGCGCGGCGAAGCGGACATGAAGTCGGAAATTGAACGCTTCCCGCGCCTGTTCGCCGGCGTCGAAACGGTGCCGGGCCTGACGTGGCCGACGCTCGTATTCGAAAAGGAAATGACGCTGTTCCTCGGCAAGCTCGAAGTACGCATCGCGCATCTCGGCGCGGGTCATACGAAGGGCGATACGGTGGTGTGGCTGCCATCGCAGAAGGTGCTGTTCTCCGGCGACCTGGTCGAGTACGACGCGGCCTGTTATTGCGGCGACGCGCAGCTCGAACAATGGCCGGCCACGCTCGAGGCATTGCGCGCGCTGAAGGCCGACAAGCTCGTGCCGGGCCGCGGCCCCGCGCTGACCACGCCGGAAGACGTCAACAAGGGTCTGGATTACACGAAAGACTTCGTCACCACGTTGCTGCAACAGGGCCGTGAAGCCGTCGAACAGAAACTCGATCTGAAGGCCGCGATGGCGCACACGCGCAAGGCGATGGACCCGAAGTTCGGCCATGTCTTCATCTACGAGCACTGTCTGCCGTTCGACGTCTCGCGCGCTTTCGACGAAGCGAGCGGCATCACGCATCCGCGTATCTGGACCGCGCAGCGCGACAAGGAAATGTGGGACGCGCTGCAAGCCTGATAAGAACAGACGCACAGCAAGACGCCGCAGAGCGGAGAAGGACGGAGACACAAGATGAGCATCAACTACCAGACGCTGTCGTTCGAATACCAGCCGTGTCGTGAACAGAGCGCGCAGAGCGGTGCGGACCATGCGGCCTATCCCGTGATCGTGGTCGGCGCGGGCCCGGTGGGCCTCGCCACCGCGATTGATCTCGCGCAGCAGGGCGTGCCGGTCGTGCTGGTCGACGATGATTGTTCATTGTCCACGGGATCGCGCGCGATCTGCTTTTCGAAACGCTCGCTCGATATTTTCGACCGTTTGGGATGCGGCCAGCGAATGGTAGACAAGGGCATTAGCTGGAATGTCGGCAAGGTGTTTCTGAAAGACGAGTTGGTGTACACGTTCAATCTGCAACCTGAAGCGGGCCACAACCGGCCCGCGTTCATCAACCTCCAGCAGTACTACGTCGAAGGCTTTCTACTCGAACGCGCGCAGGAGATGCCGAATATCGAGATCCGCTGGAAAAGCAAAGTGGTCGGCGTGCAGCAAAGCGGTACGCCCGGCACTCACGACGCCAGCGTAACGCTGACCGTCGACACGCCGAATGGTCAGTACGCGTTGCGCGCTCGCTATGTGGTCGCCGCCGACGGCTCGCGCAGTCCGATCCGCAATCTGATGGGACTCGACAGTAAAGGCGTGACATTCAAGGATCGTTTCCTGATCGCCGACGTCAAGATGGAAGCGGAGTTTCCCACTGAGCGCTGGTTCTGGTTCGATCCGCCGTTTCATCCGAATCAATCGGTGCTGCTGCATCGTCAGCCGGATAATGTGTGGCGGATCGATTTCCAGCTAGGGTGGGACGCCGACCCGGTGCTGGAAAAGACGCCGGAGCGCGTCATTCCGCGCGTGCGTGCGCTGCTCGGGCCGGACGCGAAGTTCGAGTTGGAATGGGTCAGCGTCTATACGTTCTCGTGTTTGCGCATGGACCGTTTCCGGCACGGCAACGTGTTGTTCGCCGGCGACTCCGCGCATGGCGTGTCGCCGTTCGGCGCGCGCGGTGCGAATAGCGGTGTGCAGGACGCGGAAAACCTCGCGTGGAAACTGGCGATGGTGCTCGAAGGCAAGGCCTCCGATGCTTTGCTCGATACCTATGCAAGCGAACGCGAATTCGCCGCCGACGAAAACATCCGCAACTCCACGCGCTCCACCGATTTCATCACGCCGAAGAGTCCCGTGAGCCGTGTGTTCCGCGATGCCGTGCTGAAGCTCTCGCGTCATCATCCGTTTGCGCGGCAATTGGCCAATAGCGGCCGGCTGTCAGTGCCGGCGGTGTTGCGTGATTCTCCGCTGAATACAGCGGACCGTGACCCGTTTGAAGGGGCGATGGTGCCGGGCGCCTCGTGCGTCGATGCACCGGTGCAGGTGGCGGGACAACCGGCATGGCTGCTGCAGCAACTCGGCCAGCAATTCACCGGCGTGCTGTTGTGCGGCGATCAAGGTGTCGATCAGGCGACTCGGGCCGCGTTGGACACGTTGCGCGCTGGGCCGATTCCGTTGAAGCTCGTCGTTGTGACGCATGGCGATCCGCAGGCCTTTGTGTCTGCGAACGCGCAAGTCGCGCACGATATCGAAGGGCTGGCCCACGCACGCTACGACGCAAAACCCGGCACGTTCTATTTGATTCGTCCGGACCAGCATGTTTGCGCGCGCTGGCGGCAACTCGATGCGGGTGATGTCGCGCATGCATTGAAACGCGCACTGTGCGTCGAAGGCACGGCTTGAACGTGCGGCATCAGGAAAACAATAGCCGCAAGCAATTTGCATGGGATCGGAGTAAGCGTTAAAGCGCCAACTCTGGTCGACAGGAGACAGACATGACACTGAACACGCAATCGAATCTCGCCCGCCCCGACGATTTCTACGAGGCGTTGATCGATATGCATCGCGATCTTGACGATGCGCAGAGCCAGTCGGCCAATGCGCAACTGATCCTGCTGCTCGCCAACCATATCGGCGATCACGCCACGCTGCTCGAAGCGATGCGGCATGCTCGCGACGGCGTGGCCGACGTGTCGGCGCGAAATGGTAAAGCGCGTCCGTTGGCTGCATAACCGCATAGCGCGAGCAAAGATTGACTTTGCGCAACGCAGATTTCGGAAGACGTCAATAGTAGTGATTTGTTGCGCGCTTCCTCTCAAATTCGCGGAAGACAATCCGCGATTCATCTCAATTTTTTCTTTCTGACTATCAGATTCTTCTTAGCAAAGCGGCACAAGCGCTGCCTCATACTAGTCGGCTTGTTGAGGGAAGGATGATCAGATCGCATAGGATGTGACGTTCCGGTGGGCCAGGTTGCTTCGTGCCGGCGCACCATGTCCTCGTGCGTTGCCGGTGGGAATTTCCCCACGTTCGGCTAGAGAGAGACACGAGATGAAATTGTTTTTGATAAGCGACCTTGTCGTTCAAGAGTTGGCGTCGATGAAAGTCGACGGAAAGTGGCTTTCTCCTGCGCAGTTTGCCGAATCGGCGTTGCTCTGGATTAACCATTACGCGCCTGGCCGTGCAGCGCCTGAATCGTTTTTTTTCGAAGTCGAGTGCGAAGTGTTGCAAATCGCCACGCAACTCGCCGTCGGAGAATTGGCGTCGGTCGAAGATTTGCCGTTGGGGCAGTTGTTTAGCGACTATCCAACGGTGAATTACGCGCATCCTTTGAGCGCGAAAGCGTTGGCTGCGACGCTGACAGCGTGCCGTGAAAAAATTTCCCGTGGCGCTCAGGCAGGAGCATCTGACGATGCGATCTGGTCGCGGCAGTTCGCTGCCTGTGCGAAGAACGTGCCGCAGTCTCTCGGATGTCATCCCACCCTCTGTCAGTTGATGTGCCACATCGGTGACACGCCGAAGGTTTGAGCGTCGCTCGAGATCGATGGCTTCGTACGTCATATCGGGTAGAGTCGCGGTTATGCGTCCGCGATTGCGCCCATTACGTCCGAACCTTTGCATGTATTCGATCGACCCCGTTCCGCTGCCGCACGATGGCCCGTCCGACATTGCGTTGTGGCGGATGGACATCGACTTCACTGCGTCGCTCGACGCGCCGGCTTTTGCATCCCTCAGCGAGGACGAACGCACGCGAGCCCGCACCTTTCGCCGCCATGAAGACGCGCTGCGCTTCGCGACCGTGCGCGCCGCGCTGCGTGAAGAGCTCGCGCGGCGGCTCGACATGGCGGCACATGCCGTGCGTTTTGCGCTCGACGCCAATCACCGACCCCATCTCGCGGATTCGAATCGCTTCGATTTCAATGTATCGCATGCGGGTGCGCATGGACTGATCGCGATGTCGCCGGTTCGGCGCGTGGGCGTCGATATCGAGCAGCACAGCGACAAATTCGATTGGCATTCGATTGCGGCCTTGACGCTCGATCCGGAAGAAGTCGCGTGGATCGAACGCCTCGACGCAGGTCAGCAGAGCGATGCGTTTTACGATGCGTGGGTCGCCAAGGAAGCGCTTGTCAAGACAACGGGCGCGGGGATCACGCGCGGATTGCAACATCTGACGGTGCTGCCGCGTGAGAGCAAGCGCGTGACGCTGCGCAAGCAGATTCCAGACGATATGCGCGATGTCGCCGCGCACTGGCTTGTGGCACCGGACAGCTACGCTGCGTGCGTCGCGTGGTCAGTGACCGCGCTTCGGTAATCACAAACAAACACAGCGCGCTAAGCGTTGACCTGTCCGAACGCCAAAGCCTTCGGCCAGCCGAACGCGTGGACCTGTGTGAGTCGCTGCATGGCCGGCTGCGCAAGCGCGACCGCAGCGCGAATCTTGCCGGCCATCGGCACATCCAGCACATGCCAGCGGCCGTGTTCCGCGAGATCGAACGCACCGTTTGCGGAGTGGCTGAACAGCAGTTCGACATCGATATCGACGGGCGCATAGCGCAGCGCATTGCAAAGACTGCCGTAGCGAGCGCGGCGTTGCGAGGCTTCCGGCGTCTCGTCGGGCGCCGCGGCTGGCGAGGGCACGACGACGCTCAATCCTAGCGTCGCCGACGCAACGCCGATCACAATCCAGATGCCGCCGTAAGCGATATCGATTGTGATGCCGCGGCCGTCGCGAGGATGACGCGCACGCAGTTTCTCGTTGCCGTCATCCTGTAAATCGACGGCTTGCGGTTCGCAGTCGAACAGATTTCCGACGATCCAGCGCACGACCACTCGCGCGCTGATAAAGCGTTTGCGCAACGCGGCGTTCGGATGCAGCCGCGCACGCTCGCGTTCGCTCTTCGACAGCCAGCTATCGCCTTCTTGCACGGGCACCGGCAGCCATTCGCAGCGGAACCGCCAAAGATGCAACTCGCCTGCGCTCGGCGCGGCGACGTTGTACGGATAGTTGCGAGTCAGCGGATGGGACAGGAATGCGGGTGTGGCCGCGGCGGCAATAGTGGGTGCGAGGCGGGCGGGCTGCACGGCATGTTCGCCAGCACTGCGTTCAGCGGCGACTTCGCGTGACTCGCCGCTATCGCGCGGGCGCGAAGCCGCCGGGCAAGCCAGATCCAGTTCCAATGGCATAGGCCTGCTTCCTCAATGCATGTACGTGACGCGCCGGGCTTGCACGTCGAGTTCCACACCGGCGTCGAGCAGATCGATGGCGAACCAGCGAATCAGCTTCAGGACACCACTCACCGCGGGCGCGGGCAGCCATTCGTTCAACATGCGCAACGCTGCACCGCTATGCGTTTTTTGCAGCAGCGCGATGGTCTGCAGGATCACCGCTTCGTCCTTGCCGAGATCGCTGGCACAGCGGCAGCGCATATCGAGTGGCCGATACGACACGTGCATCAGCGAACGCATCAGTAGATCGAAGTGTTCGATGCCGTCCGGTCGCAGACCGATGCCGCTGAGAATGTCGCGCCAGTGCACGCCGCCGCGCGCCGTTTCGCAGGCGGGCCGCAGCCATGTGCGAACGGCGCTCAGGACGGTGCGGTCGGGCGCGTCGGCGGTATCGGTCGGATGATCGTCGATCAGTTCCGGGCGGCTGCTGTGTTGAGAGCGAAAGTTCATCGATGCTCCTGAATGGACACGGTCCAATGAATCGCGCCGGCCGGATGGGGCGGGTGCCGGGTCGCAGGCCAGTGCTTGTCGCGTGCGACGGATGGGCGAAGACGCAGAGCCTGCGTCAGATGCTCACGTTTGATGCCGTTACCGACGCTTGCTTCAGCTTTGAGCCGGCTGCGTCGGCTGCCACTCGCGCACGTGTGCGCTGCGCGCCGGACGTGCCGGTGCTTGCCCCGGCGTTTTCGGCGTGCCGACAAACAGGAAGCCGAGCAGGCGCTCGTTCGGCGCGAAGCCCAATGCGTCATGCAAGCGCGGCTCATAACTGTCCGGACCGGTGGACCAGAAGCCGCCATAAGCGAGCGCATGGATCGCGTTGAGCATGTTCATCGCCGCCGCGCCGGCGGCCAGCAATTGCTCGATCTCGGGCACCTTGGGATGCGCCGAGATTGCCGCGCCGAGTGCGATCAGCAGCGGCGCGGCGAATGCCTTCTGCCGGCGATGCGCATGCGCCGAACGCGGTTCGTCCGGCGAGCGGGCGCAGGCGAGGTCGACCAGCACGTCGCCGAGCGGTCCGCGTGCGTCGCCGCGAATCGTCACAAAGCGCCAGGGACGCAGATTGCCGTGATCCGGTGCGCGCAAGGCGGCGTCGAAGATCAGTTCGAGCTCGGCGTCCGCCGGACCGGGCTCGGTCGGCGGCCATTGCGATTGACGCGACAGCAGGACTTCGAGCGCCGCCGAAGCTTTCGGCCCGGCGCCGGCGGCAGGCTTTGCCGCCGCCGGGCGCTGGTTGTCGGTTTCGGGGCGGCTGATGTCTAGTGTCGTCATGATCTCGGCTTCGGCGAATGGTATGGGCTGAATAATGAGCTAATTTGCTAGTAAATGCAAATCATTCGCATTTAGAAGGCATGTTCGTGGATTGGTTTGGCGCCTGTTCGGCGCACGGCGCGAACCACCGGCAGCTAGAGCAGGCGAAGGGAAGGCATCAACGCAACTAACGGTCAACCGCGCCCGGCGCCCCCGGATATGATGGCGAAGTGCCGAATTCAGCCTTTTTGGCAAAAGCGGCTTACAGCCTCCTTGCCCACTTTCGCTTGCCCATGCCGACAAAAACATTCGAGACCGCATCGACTTCCAAGGCCACCGAAGCGGCGCAACGCCTCCCCACGCTGATGCTCGCCGCGGCGCTGTCGCTGGGCAGCGCGATCGCGCTCGGGCTCGCACGCTTCGCATACGCACTGCTGTTGCCGTCGATGAAACTCGACCTCGGCTGGAGCTTCGCGCAAGCCGGCGCGATGAATACGGCCAACGCGCTGGGTTATCTGCTCGGTGCCCTGGCTTTTCCGCGCCTTGCGCGCAGATGGTCGGCCGGCGCATTGTTCGGCGGCGGTTGCGTGGCGACTGCGCTACTGATGGCAGTCAGCGGGCTGCTTGCCGACACGGACTCGCTGCTCGTGTTGCGCGTGATCACCGGCGTGAGCAGCGCGGCGGTTTTTATCAGCGGCGGCGTGTTGGCGGCGCGGCTCGCATCGGCGAGGCCGCACGACGCAGGGCTCGTCCTCGGCTTGTATTACGGTGGCACGGGATGGGGCATCGTGGCGTCGTCGGTGCTGGTGCCGCTGACTATCTTCAACGTCGCGCACGGCTGGCAGTTTGCGTGGTTCGCACTCGCGCTCGCGTGTGCGGTACTCGCCGCAGTGGCCATCGGCGCCGCGCGAAAAATCGAGAGCGTGCACGCGACGGCGTCGTCGGCCACGCAATCACACGCCACCGCCGATGCGCCCCGTTGGCCGCGATTCAGTTTCGCGCTGGCGGGCTACGGCTTGTTCGGCGTCGGCTATATCGGCTACATGACGTTTATTGTCGCGCTGTTGCGCAATGCGGGCATGAGCGCGGCTGTCGTTACGGGGTTTTATCTGCTGCTAGGCGTGGCGACGGTGGTCTCGGCGCGCGTGTGGTCGGGATTGCTCGATCGCATGCGCGGTGGCCAGGCGCTCGCGGTGCTCAACGCTTTGCTCGCGGTCGCGACGCTGCTGCCTGCTCTGTTCACGCAACCGTGGGTGGCGTTCGTGTCCGGCGTCCTGTTCGGCGCGACGTTTCTCTCCGCTGTGGCGTCGACCACGGCTTTCGTGCGCCACAATCTGCCCGCGAGTCATTGGGCCAAAGGCATCAGCGCGTTCACGATCGTGTTCGCGTTCGGGCAGATCGTCGGACCGATGGTGATCGGTTGGGTCTCGGACGGCGCGGGTCTCGCGCGCGGGCTGGTGTATTCCGCGCTGCTGCTCGCGGCAGGCGCGGTGCTGGCGGCGTGTCAGAAAGCGTTGCGCTGAACGTGAGTCCGCGCATTCAGGCAATTGCGCTTCACGTTTTTCACACCTGCACGGACGGGATGCTCTTCATGCAACGCAAGGCGAACATCGAGCGGCTATGCCGGATGCCGGCGATCTTGTAGAGCTTCTCGCGCAGAAACCGCTCGTAGCCCGCCGTGCCATCGACCGCCACCTTCACCAGATAGTCGTAGTCGCCCGACACGAGATACGCCTCCAGCACTTCGGTCAGCGTCGCCAATTCGGCGCCGAAGCGGGCGAGGGCGTCGTCGTCGTGACGGTCCAGCGTCACTTCGAGCAGGACGATGTCCGCGAAGCCGAGCTTCTGCTGATCGAGCAGCGCGACGTAGCCGCGGATATACCCCTCCGTTTCCAACTGACGCGTGCGATTCCAGCACGCCGTGGTCGACATGCCGACCAGTTCCGCTAGCTCGGCATTGCTGAGGCGCGCGTTCTTTTGCAACTCGCGCATGATCTTGCGATCCTGGTTGTCGAGCGGGCGATTTCGGGTGGTCATGGGCGGTACTGGAAGCTTGTTCTGGAAAATCGCATTCTAAAGGAAGATTGTCCCGACATCGCGCGGGAAGCTCATTGCTTTAAGAAGCCTATCCAGCCTGCGTCCCGGTATATTTTCAGGGTGCATTCATGCCCGGGACAACCGTCCGGGCTGCGGGCCTCGCGCCTGCGGCCTTGCGCGGCCACAAGCTGCCATCCGGTGTCTCGCTGTCTTTCACAGGAGGCAGCACGCAGGCGAATTGCGGCGTTACCAGCGCCGTAAGACGCGCTCGCCGGGCATGGACGCATGTTCCTAACCGAATGCCTGCCAGCATGATCGTCCGCACGACCGGGTTTTTCGATCCGAGCGGATAGCGGCGGGATGTACTGGCATGCCGCAACCACACGCCTTTCGATGCCGATCCCGTTGTACGTTTCATTTCTTCTTGCTTCTCTACTCCTCGTCTATTCCCCCGGTCCCGTCAATGTGCTGACGATGAGTCAGGCACTCAGCGCCGGTTGGCGCGCCGCGCTGCCGTGCGTGTGGGGCGGCACCTGTGCGGTGCTTCTGCAACTGCTCTTTACCGCGTTGTGCCTGAACTCGCTGCTGCTGATCGACGAGCGCGCATTGACCGCGCCGCGCTGGGCCGGCGCGATCTATCTGGTGTATCTCGGTTGCAAGCAATGGCACAGCGGAAGTCTTGCGACGCCGGCCGCCGACGCTCAGCAACGAAGCCTGTTCTGGCGCGGCTTCGCCACCTCGGGGCTCAACCCGAAGACGCTGCTGTTTTTTCCATCGTTCTTTCCGCAGTTCATTAGCGCTCCTTCGAATGTGGCGCACTGGTCCGCGAATCAGCAATATCTTTTGCTGGCCGCAACATTTGCATGCGTGTTTGCGTTGGGCGTGGCGTCGACGGCAATTTGCTCGCACCGCTTGCGCACCGTTTTACACCGGCCGAAGCGGCTGCGCGCCGTGAATCGTTTGATGGGTAGTGTGCTGGTCGGCATGGGCGCGCTGATGGCGGCGGTGCGCTGAGCGCGTCACTGGATCGCGCGGCGAACACCACGCCACGCGTCGCCTTGAAATAAAAGCGACGCGTGGCTCCTTAATCAACTTGGTTTGGTAGGCGCTTTGACCGCGCTCTGTACCGCGACATTGCGATAGACGTCGCGGCAGAATTGCATGCCGCTTTGATGCGCGCCGTTGACAGCCGCCGCGATGCGTACCGTTCCCTCGACATGCTGAGCCGGCGGATTGACGAGTGCGGCGTCGATCGCAAACGGATCGGCAGGCGACGCGCGCATGATGCCGATGCCTTTGATCGTCACGGCAAGGCACGGGTCGGGTAGTTGCGGACCGTGGCTGGCGGCGACGTCGAAATTGATGTTCAGCGTCCAGAAACCCTCGTGAATATCCTGATGAATAATGACGGCTTTCACCACGTCCTGGTGTGACAGCGTGTACTCGTTGCTGGCCATCGGTCCCTCCTTGCCTCGCACGCATTCTGAGCGCACGTGTGCAGATATGGCATTTTGCGCGGACTAGGGAAGGTTAGTTTTACGCGCCATTCCGCGCAGCGCAAGCGGAAAGATAGGTGCCTCGATGACTCGGCGCGCATGCATCGCGCGGACGCGCGAAAGGCGACGCCCGGACGCTGGCGCCGCCTTGCGCGCCGCAGCCGGGTGGGGCTGCGGCGCAGCGGAACGAACCTCGGATCAACTGCGCAAACGAGCAGGTTCTAAGGATTAGTGGAAGATGAGGTACAGGATGACCAGTACGATCAACGGGACGCCAAGCAACCAGCCGAGAAGGTAAGGCATGATGTGATCTCCTTTCGTATCGAGGTTTGAATACGAAGGTGATTGAGCATCCGGCGTGCCTGACGTGTTATCTCAAGCCAGCGGCGGCAGTTCGATGCTGCCGGACACCACGCCGAGCCTCACCCTAAGCAAGTTTGGATCGACGGCCCACGAAAATTTCAAGGCAAATTCTCCCGCAGAACGATGCTAAATTGCACCGGCTTCACGTCGCTCATCGCGTCACGCTTCTCGCGCACGTTGCGAAAAATGCGCAGACAATTTCCCACCATCGCTTGCGGCGTTTGCGTGATCAACGCATCCATGGTGCCGTCGATCAGCAACGCTCGCGTGTCAGGCGTCAAGCCATGACCGACAAACAGAATCTTCTGCTCTGAGCGCGCCTCGACAATCGCGCGCGCCACGCCATCCGATCCGCCGCCGCTGTTGTAAATGCCGGCGAGATCGGGATGCTGCTCCAGCAGCTTGCGTGTCTGCATATAGTTGCGTTCGCTATCGTCGTGTCCCTCACGTAATCCGATCACACGCACTTGTGGAAACGTCGATTCGATCAAATGCAGAAAACCGATCTCACGTTCCTCATGCCCGCGATAGTTGAGGCTGCCCGCGAGCATGGCGATTTTTCCGCTCGGCCGAGGGCCCATGAAGCGCCCGAGCAGCAACGCAGCGGTACGTCCCGCCGCACGATTGTCGATGCCCACGTAAGCCAGCCGCCGCGCATTCGATAAATCCGAAATCAGCGTGATGGCCGGCACGCCCTGGTCCGCCAATGCATTCACGGCGTCGCGCACCACCGGATGTTCGAGCGCCATGAACACGACGCCATCCGCACGCTGTCCGTAGTGCAACAGACGGTCGGCCAGTTCCTTCGGGTTGAAACTCTCGACGTAGTGCACGCGGCACTTCATGTCCAACGCGTTCCACTGATCGTGTGCGAAGTCGATGTAGTCGCCGAGCATGTGCAAATAGCGGTTGGTGCCGGCGGGCAGCAGAAACGCGATGCGCATCGGCTTCGAGGCGGGCACGACGGGCGCCTCTGGCGTGAGCAGATAACCGAGTTGGGCGGCCGCTTGCAACACGCGTTGCGCCGTCACGGCGCGCACGCCTTCGCGGCCATTGAGCACACGATCCACTGTGGCGGTCGAAACACCGGCGGCGCGTGCAATGTCGGGAATGCGGGCGCGCGCGGCGGCGGTGAGGTGAACCGTTTCGGACATAGCGGTCCTTCGGAGAAGGGAATTCCATCAAAAAACATCAAGTTCGCGGTTTGACAGCACTTGCCGCGCACGCCTAGTCTTGCAGCTATCACGCGACGACTCAACACCGGAGACCGGAAATCACGGCGTAGCGAGCAGGCGATGATGGTTTTTGATGGATTCGACAGTCACATCAATTATAAGCAAGGAGACGCTCAAATGACCAACCTCGCGAGACGCACCCTGCTGCGTGCCGCAGCCGCCGTGCCGGTAGCCAGCGCGCTGGGCTTCCCGGCCATCGTGCGCGCGGCGTCCGGCCCGGAGTTCGTGTTCAAGTACGGCAACAACCTGCCGCTCACGCATCCGCTGAACGTGCGCTCGCAGGAAGCGGCCAATCAGATCAAAGAGGCGTCGAAAGGGCGCATGGAGATCCGGATATTCCCAAACAACCAGTTGGGCGGCGATACCGACATGCTCGCGCAGGTGCGTAGCGGCGGCATCGAGATGTTCACGCCGTCCGCGCTGGTGGTATCGACGCTCGCGCAATCGGTTGCGATCAACGCGGTGGGCTTTGCGTTCAGCGACTACAACCAGGTGTGGAGCGCCATGGACGGCAAGCTCGGCGCCTACGTGCGCGCCGCGATGCAGAAGGCCGGGCTCGAATCGTTCGAAAAGATGTGGGACAACGGTTTTCGTCAGACGACCACCAGCACCGGCGCCATCACCAGCGCGCAGAACATGCGCGGTCTGAAGATTCGCGTACCGGTGAGTCCGCTCAGCATCGACATGTTCAAAGGACTCGGCGCCGCGCCGACGAGTCTGCAATTCAGCGAGGTCTATTCGTCGCTGCAAACCCATATCGTCGATGCGCAGGAAAACCCGCTGCCGATCGTGCAGGTCGCGAAGCTCTACGAAGTGCAGAAGTTCTGTTCGCTTACCAATCACATGTGGGACGGCTACTGGTTCGTGCTGAACCCGCGCGCGTGGCAGCGCTTGCCGAAGGATTTGCAGGGCATTGCCAGCGACGCGTTCAACCAGTCGGCGCTCAGGCAGCGTGAAGACGTGCGCAAGCTGAACGACGCGGCGGTCGCGGATCTGCAAAGCAAGGGTCTCTCGATCAACCGTCCCGCGCCGGACACGTTCCGCGCGGCGCTGCGCCAGGCGGGTTTCTACGCCGAGTGGAAAAGCAAGTTCGGCAATCAGGCGTGGGACCTGCTCGAACAATCGGTCGGCAAGCTGGCTTGAGCGTGCTGCATACGGGTGAGCCTGAGACGAAGCGCGGCGAGTCGCCGCGAGGAGACAGCAGGATGTCGAATCACGCATTGAATCCGGCGGACGCGGGCGTGCCGTTGCACGCGGCGAGCATGCCGCGCCGCTGGCTGAGGAGCTTCGATCGCGGCTTGATCGCGCTCGTCGAAGTGTGCGCGGCGGCGCTGCTCGTCGTGGAAATCGTCGTGATGCTCGCGGGCGTGGTGTGCCGCTACGTACTGCATCAGCCGCTCGTGTGGTCGGATGAACTGGCCGGGATTCTGTTCCTGTGGCTCGCCATGCTCGGCGCCGTGCTGGCGTTGCGGCGCGGCGAACATATGCGGATGACGGCGCTGGTCAGCCGACTCTCGCCGCAGCGGCGCGCGTTCGTCGACACGCTGGCGATCGCCGCATCGATCGCGTTGCTTGCGCTGCTGATCGCTCCCGCCTACGACTATGCGTCCGGCGAGGCAGCGATCGTGACGCCCGCCTTGCAGATCAGCAACGCATGGCGCGCGCTCGCCTTGCCGATCGGCGCGGCGCTCATGCTGCTGGTCGGTCTGATCCGTCTCGCCCAGGTGAGCCGCGTGCGCGACGTCATGATCGTGCTCGCAATTACGGCTGTGCTGGCCGCGGTGGCCGTGTTCGCCGGTCCGTGGTTTCAGACGCTCGGCAAAACCAATCTGGTGATCTTTTTCGTCGGCGTGGTGGCGATCGGGATTTTCTCTGGCGTGCCCATCGGCTTCTCGTTTGCGCTTGCCACGTTCGGTTATCTGGGACTCTCGACCTTCACGCCGCTCGAAGTCGTGGTCGGCCGCATGGACGAGGGCATGTCGCATCTCGTGCTGCTCGCTGTGCCGCTCTTCGTCTTCCTCGGCTTGCTGATCGAAATGACCGGCATGGCGCGCGCGATGATCGAGTTTCTCGCAAGTCTTGTCGGTCACGTGCATGGCGGGTTGTCGTTCGTATTGATCGGCGCGATGTATCTGGTGTCGGGCATCTCCGGTTCGAAAGTGGCCGACATGGCGGCCATCGCGCCGGTGCTGTTTCCGGAGATGAAAAAACGCGGCGCTTCCGAAGGCGATCTGGTCGCGCTGCTCGCCACGACCGGCGCGCAAAGTGAAACCATTCCGCCGAGCATCGTGTTGATCACGATCGGTTCAGTGACGGGGCTGTCGATATCCGCGCTCTTCACCGCGGGCATGCTGCCGGGCGCGGTGCTCGCGCTGATTCTGTGCGTGGTGGTGTGGTGGCGCTATCGCAAGGAAGACCTGAGCGGCGCGCAGCGTTTCAGCAAGCGGCAGATCGGGCGTCTGTTCATCGTGTCGCTGCCGGCGCTGGCGTTGCCGTTCGTGATTCGCATGGCGGTGGTCGAAGGCGTGGCGACGGCGACAGAGGTGTCGACCATCGGCATCGCGTATTCGATGCTGATCGGCCTGCTGGTGTATCGCCGCTTCGAATGGCGGCGGCTTGGCCGCATGCTGGTGGATGCGGCGACTTTGTCCGGCGCGATTCTTTTCATCATCGGCTGCGCCACGGCAATGGCTTGGGCGCTCACGCAATCCGGCTTTTCGCAGGACCTCGCGCAACTTATGGGCTCGATGCCCGGCGGCGCGTACGGTTTTCTCGCGGTGTCGATTGTCGTGTTCGTGATGCTCGGCAGCGTGCTCGAAGGGATTCCCGCCATTGTGCTGTTCGGGCCGTTGCTGTTTCCCATCGCGCGGCTCGCGGGCGTGCATGAAGTGCATTACGCGATCGTCGTGATTCTTTCGATGGGCGTGGGTCTTTTTTCACCGCCGTTCGGTGTCGGCTACTACTCGGCGTGCGCGATCAGCAAGGTCAATCCCGATGCGGGCATTCGTCCGATTGTCGGGTATATGGGCGCGTTGATCCTCGGCCTGATCCTGGTCGCGGCGATTCCCTGGATTTCGATCGGTTTTCTCTAAGCAGGTCTCTCAAGTTTATTAACAGGTTCGACCTTCGGGCGCCGCGTTTTCGCCGCGCCGGGGCGTCGCTCGTCTTTCAACCCCGCAGCATCGGGAGAGTTTCATGAGTCGTTTCTTTGGCGAAATCCGGCAGGCAGGCTATGTGGTGCGGGACATCGAGGCCGCGATGGACTACTGGAGCCGCGTGCTCGGCGTAGGTCCGTGGTTTTACAACGAACGCGTGCCGATCGAGAACTACACATACCGTGGGCAATCGTACGAGGTGCACAACTCGGTGGCGCTGGCGAACTCGGGACCGTTGCAGGTCGAACTGATCCAGACACGCAACGACGCGCCCTCGATGTATCGCGACTTTCTCGCCGCGGGCCATACCGGCTTGCAGCACAACGCGTACTGGACCACGTCGTTCGACGCGGATCTCGCGCGTCTGCAGGAGCAGGGTTTCAAAGTCGCGATGAGTGGCGAAGTGGGGCGCAACGGGCGCTTCGTCTACTTCGATACGGAGAATCACCCCGGCACGGTAATCGAGTTGTCCGAGATCGCCGGGCCGAAGGGCAAGCTCTTCGACATGATCTACGCGGCGTCGCGCGACTGGGACGGCCGCGAGCCGGTGCGCCGCTTTCCCGATCTGGGCACGTTATGAGCGAGACGCTGCAACCGCGCGCCGTCGACGACGATACGCTCGAGGCCGACTATCTGATCGAGACGCCGCTCGATCCCGCGCGTGTCGCCGATGTCATGGCCGGCGAGCAATCGAGCGGCACGTTCGTGCGCGTCGCCAACGAATCCGATGCGCTGCGCGCGCGCAGCCGCGCGAGCGTGCTGCGCATCGAGGAACTGGAGGCAGCGGCACAGCCCAGTTTGCCGAACGCATGGCTCGAGCGTCAACGCACACCGGGACCGTGGCGGCGTGCGCGCATCACGCTGTCGTTTCCGCTCGCCAACATCGGCGCGAATCTGCCCACGCTGGCCGCGACCGTCGCCGGCAATCTGTACGATCTGGGCGAAGTGACCGGCATGCGGCTGCTGTCGTTGCGCTTGCCGGCTTCGTACCGTGCGCGGTTCGAGTTACCGCGTCATGGCGTGGCCGGCACGCGCGCGCTGACGGACGTGAAAGACAGGCCGATGATCGGCACCATCATCAAGCCGAACGTCGGCCTAAGCGCGGCGGAAACGGCGGCGCTGGTGCGCGATCTGTGCGAAGCGGGCGTCGATTTCATCAAGGATGACGAAGTATGCGCGAATCCCGCCCATGCGCCGCTGGCGGAGCGCGTGCGGGCGGTGATGGCCGAAGTGCGCCGCTACCGTGAACGCAGCGGCCGTCCTGTGATGGTCGCGTTCAATATCACCGACGACCTCGACGCCATGCGCCGTCACGCGGAACTGGTCGAACGCGAGGGCGGCAGTTGCGTGATGGCGAGCATCAACTGGTGCGGCTTTTCCGCGATCCAGTCGTTGCGCCGCGCGACGCCGCTCGTGCTTCACGCGCACCGCAACGGCTACGGCATGATGTCGCGTGATCCGGCGTTGGGCATGTCGTTTCAGGCGTATCAGACGTTGTGGCGACTGAGCGGCGTCGATCATATGCACGTGCATGGCCTTGCCGGCAAATTCGCGCAGAGCGACGCCGAAGTGATCGAGTCGGCACGCGATTGCGCGACGCCGCTCGCCGCCGGTTGCGACGATACCGTGCTGCCGGCGTTTTCATCAGGGCAATGGGCCGGCACCGTGCAAGCGACATATGACGCCGTGCGCTCCACCGACCTCCTGTTCATGTCAGGCGGCGGCATTCTCGCGCATCCGGACGGCCCCGCGGCAGGCGTCACGAGCGTGCGCCAGGCGTGGGCTGCGGTGCAGGCGGGCACGCCGCTGCCGGTGTACGCCGAGCACATGCCGGAGCTGCGGCGCGCCTTGGCGTTTTTCGGCAGCCGCACGTGAACATCACCGGCGGCACGGAACAAAAGATGAGCGACGAAGCACATAGCAACGGTCCCGCCTACGCCTTCTACGGCGACGACTTCACCGGCGCAACCGACACGCTGGCCCATCTCGCCCGCGCCGGTTTGCGCACCATGCTGTTCTTCGCACCGCCGGATGCCGCGCGTCTTTCGATGCTCGGCCGGCTCGACGCACTCGGCGTAGCGGGCGCCGCGCGGACCATGCCGCCCGCCACGCAGCGGCAGGAACTCGAGCGTGTCGGCGCCGCCTTCGCCGCGCTCGGCGTGCGGGTGATGCACTACAAGGTGTGCTCGACGTTCGATAGCGCGCCGGAAACCGGTAGCATCGGCGTGGCGATCCGCACGTTGCGCGAGTACTGCGCGAACGAACTCGTCGCGGTGGTTGGCGGTCAGCCGAATCTGCGGCGCTATTGCGTGTTCGGTGAACTCTTCGCGGCAGCCGGCGCGGATGATAGCGCGCAGTCGATCTACCGCATCGACCGTCATCCGACGATGAGCCGCCATCCCGTTACGCCGATGAACGAAGCGGACTTGCGTGTGCATCTTCAGCGCCAAGGTGTGAAGAATGTGCAATCGATCGACTGGCGCTGCTATGCGCACGGCGACGCCGAACTTCAGGCGCAAGTGCAGCACCGGCTCGATTCGAAACCCGACGCCGTGCTGTTCGACGTGCTCGACGATTCGCATCTGCTGGCGATTGGTCGCGTGATCGCGCCTCGTGCTGCGGCGTCGGCGCCATTGCTCGCGGTCGGTGCGAGCAGCGTCGCGCAGGCTTATGCGTTGGCGCATGACAACCGCGTTAAAGATGCCACTGCGGAAACCCGAACCACGCCGCTGCTGGCTCCCGCACGCGGCCCCGTATTCGTGCTGGCGGGCAGTCTCTCGCCATTGACCGAGGTGCAGATCGGCGCCGCGCAATCCTATCTGCGTGTGGAACTGGACCCGCTGAAAATGACCGGTGACGCCGCCTCCAACTATCTGGCGGAGCGCCTGGCCGCGATAGCCGGGCCCTTGCGCGACGGACGCAACGTGTTGGCTTTCACGACGCGCCGCGCGTCGAGCGAAGGCGGCGCGCTGCCGCAACTCGCGCATGCCTGTGCCTCACTCTTGCAACAGGTACTGGGCGCCGTGCGCTTGCACCGCATCGGCATTGCGGGCGGCGACACGTCGAGTTTTGCCGTACGCGCGCTCGGCGCATGGGGACTCTCGTATCTCGCGCCGTTATCGGCGGGCGTCACAGTGTGCCGTCTCCACGCCGATCGCGCGGAACTCGACGGCATGGAGATCGTGCTCAAAGGCGGGCAAATGGGCGACGCGGATCTGTTCGAGCAACTGCTCGAAGGCAACGGCTAACGACCGCGCCGGCATCCGCGAGCGCTTTGGCGACGCCGGAATCAATGCCCGAACTTACTCCCGTGACCAGAGCGACCTGATTCGCGAGTAACTTTTCCATCGCTGCTCCCGGCGTGACAAGGTGGGAATGTGCATCGACCATCCACATAGCAAGGCCGCCGGATATCCATGCAGCGAACTGCACCGATATCCGGCGGCCGACCCGATTCCGAAGAACACGGGCGCTACGAAATGCTTAAGCAAGTTGCGGCTATATGACGCCGACGACCAGCAATACGATCACCACGATCACAACGAGGCCTAGACCGCCCGTAGGACCGTAACCCCACGCACGACTGTGGGGCCACGTGGGGAGCGCACCGATGAGCAGAAGAATCAGCACGACTAGAAGAATAGTTCCCAACATATGAATGACCTCCGCCTGGTTGATTGGACCTGCCTTCACGACAGCCGCGCAAGGCACGCCCTGCGGGCGTACCTGCGAAAGGCAGTATCGGTGCCATGATTGAGCAAGCCGCATGCCCACGGCTAAAAGTCGAGCGGGACACGTTCGAAACCAGTTACATCGCGGTGTGGCGTGCGGCGCCGATACGCGACGCAAGCAGATCAGCGACGAAGGCAATACTTAGCGCCACTGCTCCACAGGTGAAGATCAACGCGTAGTCGTTATGCGTATGCGAGAAGAGGTACGAGTACCCATAGCCGCCGAGCGCCTGGAAGAGCGCGAAGGCTGTGGTCGCGCGACTCCATGCGGCTCGTTGTTCGGTGTGATCGTGCGGCACCAGTTCATGAATGCGGCCGAGCACGAGCGGCACGATGCCTGGCGTGAAGATGCCGAGAATTACGGTCGATGCCGCCAGCACGAACGAGCTGCCCGAAAACGCGAGCATGGCGACAGCGGCCGCTTGCAGAAGCAGTCCGACGCGATACGCCTTGCCAAAGCCGATGCGATCGGCCACGTTGCCGCAGATCACCGGTCCGGCGATCGCAGCGAGGCCGTACAGCACCCAGTAGTTCGCGCCGATTGCCGCGCCGCGTCCCAGGCCGCGAGCGACATAGTCGACGAGCAGTACCATCGCCGGCACGAGACCGAGGGCGTTCGCCGCGTATTGCGCGTACAGCACGCGCAGCGTCAAGCCGTGAGGGCGCGCCGCGTGATGCGCGCCGGACGGCACGACCGGTGCGGGTGGATTCGTCGAAGGCCAGCCGAACCAGCTCACTACGGTCAGCACCAGTGCCACCGCGCCGAGACCGATCCACGTGGTTTGCAAACCATAGTGAAGCAACTGCGGAATCAATGTGCCGGATGCCGCGATACCCAAGCCGAGTCCAAGAAAGATCATGCCGCTCACGAAGCCACGGCGCGGCGCCGGAATGTGCGGAAGAATCGATGTCGCTACCAGCACCATGATCGCGCCGCCGGAAATGCCCGACAACAAACGCCACGTGAAAAACCAGCTCACCGAAAGCGGATACGCGCAGGCGAAGAAGGCGGCCGTCACCACCACCATCAGCATGCGCAACGCGCTGCGGTTCGATAGTGCTGCTGCGAGCGGACGGCCGATCAACGCGCCGACCAGATAGCCGGCGAAATTCGCCGCGCCGAGCGTCACCGCTTGCGACGACGTGAACCAGTGCGCCTGGATCAGCGAGGGAATCAACGGCGTGTACGCGAAGCGGGCGAGGCCGATGGCGACGAGACTGCCGCACAGCCCCGCGAGCGTTGCGCAGAGCGCGCGGGCATCGAGTGAGACTGGGCTATCGGACGCTATGGGTGCAGCGGACATGACGGTTCCTTTACCGGTGCGCGCTCGTAGCGGCGCTGCCGGATGTCGGTGGGGAAAGCGAAGCGAAGGGGGGCGCCTTGTCAGGCGCCGGGCTCAGACGTCGTTGTCTGTTGCCGGTAGGGCAGGCAAACCGAGCAGCAGCAACACCGGCGCGATCGCGCCGATGAGCAGCGCCTGTTGCGGATTGACGCGCGCGAGAACGCGAACGCCGATCAATGTGGCCAGCAGATGAGTGGCGGCGTCATCGGCGGAAACGACGGTGGTGATTTCGCCGCTCTCGCCGGCCGCAACCACGCAGCGGTAAAAAAACGCGCGGATTTCGGCGAATTCCGTGGCGACGATGTCACGGAATATTTCGTCCTCCGATGTGGTTTCCAGCGCCGAGTTCACCAGCATGCAGCCGCGCTGGGCGGGATCGGCGAGCGTTCGCTCAAGGATCTCCTGGAAAAACATCGTGATGCCTAGAGCCGGCGATACGGTGCGTTCCAATCGCCGGATCCGTTCGCGCAAGGTGTGCTCGAGATAATGCTCGAGCGCTCGCAGATACAGCGTGCGCTTGTCGCCGAACGCGTTGTAGAGGCTCGGCTGCGTCAGGCCGGTCGATTTGACCAGGTCGCGCGTGGAGGTCGCCTCGTAGCCCTTCGTCCAGAAGGCCGCGCTGGCGGCTTCCAGCACCTCGTGTTCATCGAATTCGCGGGGTCTTGCCATGGGGAATGTCCTTCCAGCGTCACTGACGACTAGTTCTGTATCAGTCGATATAGAAGGCGATTATATATCGAGTGATACAGAACGCAAGAAGAAGATTTGAGGACGTCCGGCGGCGCGTTTACAGTGCGCTGCGGTTTGGGGGCAGGGCGTCGGCGGGTGGTTGCCCGTCCGGTGCGAGTTCGGTTTCCGGATAGCTGATCCGCACGGGGGGCACGAACCACGCGAGACACAGGCCGATCAACGCGGCGGCGCCGGCCACCAGAATACCGATGTGAATGGATTGCACCAGCGCTTCGCGCGCGGATCTCATCATGGCGTCGCCCGACTGGCCGGCACTCACCAGACGATTGATCAGCGCGGCCTGTTCCGCGCGGTCCACCAACAGTTCAGGACTGGCGAAGGATTTGAACCACTGCGTCGCCTGATAGGAATCGAGTGAGCGATGCACGCCGCGCGAATAGAGATGCCCGAGCAACGCGCCGGTCATCACCGTGCCGAGCATGCCGCCGAACGTCCGCAGTGATTGAAGCAGCGCGGTGGCTGCGCCGACATGATCTCGCGCGACGATCTGCTGCGAACAGACTGTCAGGCTGGTTGCCACCAGACCGAGGCCGAGCCCGCTGATTCCCATGCACGACGCCCACACGAGATGCGGTTCCGTGCCCCGTAGTACGACCACGCTGAGACAGGCGAGCGCGGACAGCGCAAAACCGGCATACATGATGCCGTTCGCGCGGCGGATCCGTGTGACGATACGATTGTTGAGCACGCTGCCTACGGTCGTGCCGAGCAGCAGCGGCGTGATCAGCATGCCGGAGTCATGCGCCGACATCGCGTAGCCGCCTTGAAACAGCAGCGGTACGTAGAACACCAGCGAAAAGAGCGCGAAGCCGCCGAGCACCGACATCGCGAAGAGCGCGGAGAGCTTGCGGTCCATGAGCATGTCAACGGGCACGATCGGATAGCCGATGCGCCGCTCCCATAGCCAGAGAATCAGCCCGCAAGTCGCCGCTACGATGGTTAGCACGACTGTCGTGGTGTCGAAACCGCGTCTCGGAAACAGTTCGATCAGCACTTGAAGCGAGCCGAACGTGACCGCGAGCACGAACGCGCCGAGCCAGTCGAGTCGCACGGGCCCCTTGTGCCGCAGGTGAAGCAGCGGCGGCAGAAAGCGTTGCACGAACAGCAGCGATAAGATCCCGACCGGCACGTTGACGAAAAACACCAGCCGCCAGCCGCCGTACTGCGTCAGCATTCCGCCGAGGGTCGGTCCGATCATGTTCGACACGCCGAAGGCGGAGGTGACGAACACCAGCCAGCGCAGCCGCAGTTTCGGATTGGGAAACAGATCAGCGACGGTGGCGAACACCGTGCCGATCAGAATGCCGCCACCGATCCCTTGCAGGCCGCGCGAAATCACCAGCAACAACATGCTGTTGGCGAGCCCGCACAATACCGAGGCGCCGGTGAACAACAGGATCGCGGCGATCAAAAACCGCTTGCGGCCGAATAGATCGCCCAGCCGTCCGAAGATGGGAATCGTGATGACCGAGGCCAGCATGTACGACGTCGCGACCCACGCGTACAGGTCGAAGCCCTTCAGTTCGGCGACGATACGCGGCAGCGCCGTACCGACGATGGTTTGATCCAGCGCCACCAGCATCGCGACGAAGGCGATGCCGAGCATCGCAAGCAGCGATTCGCGGAACGGCAGCAGTTGCCCGCTCGGAAGCGGCGCGGCGAGCCCGGCGTTCATGGCGTGCTTACTTGTTACCCGCTGCGGCATATTTGCCGAGGGCGCCGCCCAGTTCTTCGTCGGTCAAGGCCGGGGAGATGTTCATCGTGAGCAGGTCGCCCCATTCGAGCGCCAGCGCCGCCATCGCGCCCGTGTCGTCAGACTCGACGATCGCAACGCCATGCAAGCCGCCGATAGCGTGCCAGCGTCCCAGCAATTTGACTCCCTCCGGCACCCGGCCGCCGGTCTTCATGAAACGTTCGATGACGGAACTCTCGGCGGTCGGCAGACCATTCCATAGGACGATAAATTTCATTGCGCGTCTCCAATCCGAATTGGCGATGCCGGCTCGTGGCGCGCTGCCATCGTCGCTTATGGGTACGGCGCGTCGCGGATGCGGTGCGCCGTGTTCAATCCTGCGCCCGCAAGCTGTCCGAATAGTGCGTGCTATTGGCGGACAGCGATCAGAAAACCACGTGGCGTCCTAAGCATCATAGGTGAGCGTAGGGCCGGCGGCGTCGCCGCGTGCGGACATTCACCAGGCTAATTGAACAAGCGCTCTTTCATGGCGAAAAAACGAAGAGGGCTGTTGCCAATTGGGAATATCTCGTGGGTTGTTCACGTTAACTATTGCGGGGCGTCGGCAACAAAAACAAACGGCACGCGTGTGTGACGCGTGCCGTTGCTGTGACTGTGCGACGCTTGGGCGAGGCGCGCTACGGTTTGCGCTGCACGGCGGCCCGGGCAATGGTCTGATGCGCTGCGGGGAACCCCGGCGGATATTCGACCACGCGTGCCGAAGCCGGCACCAGTGGCACGGCCGCGTTCAGCCGCGCGCCGATACGCGCGCCGCCGACGATGGCCGCCATCGCCTGACGATCGAGTTCGATGCTATCGGTGAGGTCCCTGATGATCAGCTTGGTCATGGTGGCTCCAGGAAAGAAATCGAGCGGCGCGCCGGTGCAATGCGCCGGCCGCCGCTCGGGTGTGTCGTGAAATGTGCTGAGGTCTCCTCGCACTATCAGTATAGGAAATCTGTCTGCCGCTCGCTGGCCGGCGATGATCTGCCGGCCGGAATGAGGCCCCCCGGCCCTCGCTACGGCAAGCCGTCACACGTTGGCGTAGTTGGCGCCCCACAGCGACGGGCTGACGTTCAGGTGCAGCGGCACGAAGCCCGCGCCGATCACGCCGACGTTGTTGAGTGCGGCGACGTTGACGTACTGCAGCTGGTTGAGGTTCTGGTTGATCGAGACGTTGACGTTGGCAATGCCGCCAAGGCCGGCGACCGAGGGCAGGCCGGGCACGCTGCTGCCGGTGCCGCCGGCCACCGCCGACATGGCGCGGCGGTCGAGCTCGCGGGTGCCGGACAGATCGCGAATCATGAGGGATGACATGGTGCTTCTCCAAAGGTGCGCGGAAGACGGGGGTAATCGTGGGCAGGCGAAGCGGACCGGCGAACCGGTCGCCTCGCCTGGCCGCGTATTACACGTGGATGTTGTTGCTCGTGGAGATGTACGGGTTGACCGTCGAGCTGATGCCGGTGGCGAACGCGACGTTGTTGCCGTTGGCGTTCTGCAGGTTCAGTTCGGTGTTGATCAGCTGGGTGGCGTCGACCTTCTTGCTGTTGTTCGGAGCAAAGACGGGGCTGAAGTTGAAGTACGACGAGGACGGGTAGTAGCCGGTGCCGCCGCGCACGGCGCTCATGGCCTTGCTGTCGAGTTGTTCGGTGATGGACAGGTCTTTGATCATCAGCGTGTTCATGGTGAGTCTCCAGAAGGTAAAGGTCAGGGTCTTGCGGTTGGGTGCGAGCAACTTGTCTGCTCGGGTATCACTAATGCACGGGCTGTGCCAGTTATATTCAAGGTTCCTAAGAAAGTTGGTGGAGGCCTGCTGCACAAGGGTTTCACGTTGCAGTGCCGGGTTCGCAGTAGCGAACAGCCGCATGGAAGCGATGAACGACTGACGGCATATGCCCGACAGACCACCGCATGCTGTTGGATGTCGCACGACATGGGCAGTGGCCAATGGACCCGCTTTGACCGGTGGCGTTCAGAGTTCGAGAGGGTGCGAACGGTGTCGATCTGGAATCGAAGAAAGCGAGGGAGATTCGCGGCACAGCACGGTCGGCTGTTATGCCGTCGTAGACGCGGATCGCTTCAACGGTCGCCCGATGCTGTCGCCGACTGAATGACTTCGTGCGAGGAATTCGATGGATTGGTTGGCCTGGACGAAGCAGTGGCCGAAGAGGTGTCGTTCAACGTCGTGACGTCGAAGTGTGAGCGTCAAGCCGACGCCGCTTGAAACGGGTTGCCTGGCAGGAGGCATGCATCGATAAGAACACGAGACGCGGGACATTCAGCACGTCAATGAACAGGCCCCCTCCAACAGCGAAGACGTGAAGGAGGCCTGTTTCTAATTGCGGACATCTCGCGCGTCCTATAAGTAGGTTCCGCCAATGCGTCCTTCGAAAATGGCGGTGTTGATTTCAAAATCGTCGACGTGACCGAGCGGGCCACGGTCGACTGTGACGACGACGGAACGGCCGCCGCGCAGCGCCTTCATCTGCCCGGCGGTGAGCGTCAATTCGTCGTGTACTTGATCCGCGGAGCGCGGTAGGTCTTTGATGATGAGCGTGGATTTCATGGCGTTACTCCTGAAGGTGGATAGGCGAGCACGATGCTGTGCTCAGCCCTCGTTCTGCAAGGGTTATGCCAATTTGTGCGCGATGAGCGAGGAAACCGAATGCGAGGCGGCCACACAAGGCCAGCAAGCGATAGACGTCATGCGTTCGCCGAGCATGACGTTCAGTGAGCGCAAGGATCGACGGGACTGTTCGTCGAGGCCCGACCAATCGCGTGCGGAATGTCGGCTTACGCCGCTCCGTCGGCAACAAAAGCAAACGGCACGCGTGGGTGACGCGTGCCGTTGCCGTGACTGTGCGACGCTTGGGCGAGGCGCGCTACGGTTTGCGCTGCACGGCGGCCCGGGCAATGGTCTGATGCGCTGCGGGGAATCCCGGCGGATATTCGACCACGCGTGCCGAAGCCGGCACCAGTGGCACGGCCGCGTTCAGCCGCGCGCCGATACGTGCGCCGCCGACGATGGCCGCCATCGCCTGACGATCGAGTTCGATGCTATCGGTGAGGTCCCTGATGATCAGCTTGGTCATGGTGGCTCCAGGAAAGAAATCGAGCGGCGCGCCGGTGCAATGCGCCGGCCGCCGCTCGGGTGTGTCGTGAAATGTGCTGAGGTCTCCTCGCACTATCAGTATAGGAAATCTGTCTGCCGCTCGCTGGCCGGCGATGATCTGCCGGCCGGAATGAGGCCCCCCGGCCCTCGCTACGGCAAGCCGTCACACGTTGGCGTAGTTGGCGCCCCACAGCGACGGGCTGACGTTCAGGTGCAGCGGCACGAAGCCCGCGCCGATCACGCCGACGTTGTTGAGTGCGGCGACGTTGACGTACTGCAGCTGGTTGAGGTTCTGGTTGATCGAGACGTTGACGTTGGCAATGCCGCCAAGGCCGGCGACCGAGGGCAGGCCGGGCACGCTGCTGCCGGTGCCGCCGGCCACCGCCGACATGGCGCGGCGGTCGAGCTCGCGGGTGCCGGACAGATCGCGAATCATGAGGGATGACATGGTGCTTCTCCAAAGGTGCGCGGAAGACGGGGGTAATCGTGGGCAGGCGAAGCGGACCGGCGAACCGGTCGCCTCGCCTGGCCGCGTATTACACGTGGATGTTGTTGCTCGTGGAGATGTACGGGTTGACCGTCGAGCTGATGCCGGTGGCGAACGCGACGTTGTTGCCGTTGGCGTTCTGCAGGTTCAGTTCGGTGTTGATCAGCTGGGTGGCGTCGACCTTCTTGCTGTTGTTCGGAGCAAAGACGGGGCTGAAGTTGAAGTACGACGAGGACGGGTAGTAGCCGGTGCCGCCGCGCACGGCGCTCATGGCCTTGCTGTCGAGTTGTTCGGTGATGGACAGGTCTTTGATCATCAGCGTGTTCATGGTGAGTCTCCAGAAGGTAAAGGTCAGGGTCTTGCGGTTGGGTGCGAGCAACTTGTCTGCTCGGGTATCACTAATGCACGGGCTGTGCCAGTTATATTCAAGGTTCCTAAGAAAGTTGGTGGAGGTCTGCTGCACAAGGGTTTCACGTTGCAGTGCCGGGCTCGCGGTAGCGAACAGCCGCGTGAAAGCGATGAACGACTGACGGCATATGCCCGACAGACCACCGCGTGCTGTTGGATGTCGCACGACATGGGCTCGCCGCGCAGGCAGCGGGCCAATCCTGGTTTGCGAAAGCACGGAGCGGGAGCTAGTATCGAAGCGGCACATGTAACTGGTTACGAAAGGTTCTCTATCAGCCCGAGAGGTTTGGATCGCGCGCGATCCGGCCCAACGGCAGCGGCGGCGCTTCGCACAAATGGCTAGCCTTGCGCGTGTGATTCACGACTTTCAGAACGGCGAGCTGTCCCGTGACGAGTTCGTGGCTCAACTCGACAGCACGTTGACGACCGAAGGACTCGGCCCCACGCAGCTGCTGGACATGCTCGGCGCGGCACATCGCAAGGCTCCGCTCCCCGACGATCTCTACGTGGAAGTGCGGCGACGCATCGAGCAGTTGCGCGTGTCGAACGTAGCGGCGGGCGGCGACGAAACCGGCATCCAGACCACTGTCGAGATTCCGTCGGTACGGTCAGCCAGCGCGGGCAGCGCGGGAAGCTCGGCCAACGCAGCGGGCACCGGCAGTGCCGCGGGACACGACCAGATCAAAGGCACCGGCGACACACTCAACAACCGCTTCGTGCTCGAAGAATGCCTCGGGGTCGGCGGCATGGGCACGGTGTACAAGGCACTCGATCTGCGCAAGCTCGAGGCCTCGGATCGCAAGCCGTATCTCGCCATCAAGGTGCTCAACGTCCAGTTCCGCGGCAACCCGAATTCGCTGGTGGCGTTGCAGCGCGAGGCGCGCAAGGCGCAAGTGCTTGCGCATCGCAACATCATTACGGTGTACGACTTCGACCGCGACGGGCCGATCGTCTATCTGACGATGGAGTACCTGTCCGGAAAGCCGCTCAGCCAGTTGCTGCGCACGCCGGGCTACCAGGGCATGCCGGTGCGCGCGGCGCTGCCGATCGTGCGCGGCATGTGCAGCGCGCTCGCCTATGCGCACGAACGCGGCTTCGTGCATTGCGACTTCAAGCCCGCCAACGTGTTTCTCACGACGAATGCCGAAGTCAAGGTGATCGACTTCGGCATTGCCCGCGTGTTCCAGCGTCCGGAAGAGGAGAGCGATGCAACCGTGTTCGATCCGGGCAGCCTCGGCGCATTGACGCCCGCGTATGCCAGCCCGGAAATGATCGAGCACCGCGAGCCCGATCCGCGCGACGACATCTACGCGCTCGGCTGCATCACGTACGAGCTGCTGACCGGTCACCATCCGTTCGATCGCTTGTCGGCGACGCAAGCCCGCAATGCCGATTTCAAGCCGCAGCGGCCGGCCAATCTCGATTCCAGGCAATGGCGCGCGCTGCGTGCCGCGCTGTCGTTTGATCGCAATTCGCGCATGCCGAGCGTGGTGCGCTTCATCGCGGAGTTCGATAACGAAGCGCGTGCGGAAAAGTCAGGAACGCTGGCGAAGGTGGGGCTCGCGAGTTTCGCGGTGGTGTGCGCGGCGGCGGTCGGCGTGTTCGCGTTCCGCTCGGCGCCGAACCGGCACAGCGGATCACAGACGCAGACGGGCGCTTCGCAGGCTTTGGCGGAACAGACGGGTTCGTCGTCATCGGAAGGAACGGTGTCGGGGCCGGTGAGCGCGCCGCCTGCGGCACCGCCGGCAAGTCCGGTCGCGGCAGTGCCCGCCACGCCACCGGCGGCGCCCGCGCCGAAGCCGGCGCTGACCCTCGCCGCCGTCACGCCGGCGCTGGCGCAAGTGCCCTGTTCAGCGCTGTCCGCGTCAGTCCAGGACCACTCGCTGACGGTGCGTGGCTACGTCTCGCAACGCTATGGCGCGGCGCATCTGAAGGACACGCTGGCGGCGTTGCCGGGCGTCGATACGCTGACGCTCCAGGTCGAGCCGCTCGCCGACGACAAATGCGACACCATCAAAGCATTCGCGCCCTACTGGATTCACAACATGCAGGCCGGTCACGTCGCGGCCCTGCATGTGCGGCCGCCAGGTGGCCAGTTGAGCGAAGGCAACCCGCTGGTCGTCGACGTCACCACGCCGGGTTACGACTCGTATGTGAACCTCGACTACTACCAGCTCGACGGCAGCGTCGTGCACATGGTGCCGAGCCCGCGCGCGAAGGACAATCAGGCGCCACCGCACTACGCCGCCACGATCGGCAGCGCGGGTGACTGGATCATTTCAAAGCCGTTCGGATCGGAGATGGTCGTGCTGCTGATCACGCCGGCGCCGCTCTTCGATAAGCCGCGCCCGGAGAGCGAATCGCGCGCCGACTATCTGCGCGCACTCGACACGCGGCTTGCGCAGATCGGCGGCAAATACGGCCACGATCACATCGTCGCCGATTTCGCGCCGATCACGACGAAACCACGCTCGCCGTGAGCGGCGTGCGAGCGCGGCTCGCGAGCCGGCTATGAACCGCCCGCGAAGCCGGCAAGTCACTTGAGATCTTTGACGACCCGGAAGCCATCCTGCGATTGACGCACGCCCGAGCTGTACTTGAAGCGCGTCGCGCTGAGCATGTAGCTGCCGCCTTCGCGCCACGAACCGCCGCGAATCACGCGCATGTCGCAGCCGGGGCTGTCCCATGCGTGGCCATCGGCGGGTGCGCCCTGGTAGGAGTTGTGCCAGCAGTCGGCGGTCCATTCCCAGACGCTGCCGTTCATGTCGTACAGGCCGAGCGGATTCGGCGCGAACGAGCCGGCGGCCTCGGGTCCTTCCTTGTGCCACGGTTCGCCGCAGTCCTTGCAATTGGCGTTGCCCTTGCGCATCTGATCGCCCCACCAGTAGGCGGTCGTGGTGCCGCCGCGATCCGCGTATTCCCATTCCGCTTCGGTGGGCAGGCGGTACGGTTTGCCGGTGGTCTTGCTCAACCATTTCACGTATTGCTGCGCGTCGTCCCAACTGAGGTCGCGCGCCGGTGCGGCCTTGTTGGTGTTGCTTTCCGGCGTGAGCTTCTGGCAGCCATTGGCGGCGACGCACGCGTTCCACTGGTCGACCGTCACCTCGTACTTGCCGATCGCGAACGGCGCGCCAATGGTCACGTGATGAACGGGCTTTTCGGACGGGTCGTCGGTACTGCTGCCCATCGAGAACGAACCCGCGGGCACGGTGATCATGATCGGACAGGTGGCGCAATCGCGGCTTTCGCCGGCAACCGGCGCATGCGTGACGGGCTTTTGCGCGACCGCTGCTGCGGGTGGTGCGGCCGGCGGAGCAGCACTTGCAGTGGGCTTGGGTGCCGGGGTGCTAGCCGGCGGCGTTGGCCGCGCGGCTTGCGGCGCGGGCGCAACTGAAGGCGCAGCAGGCGTGGCCGTGGACGGCGCGTTCGACGTCGCCGCAGCACGCAAGCGGTCGATGCGCGCATGAGCGAGCGTGGCGAAGCGGCCGTTCGGATAGGCCTTCAGATACGCCTCGTAGTCCCCTGGGTAGTTGCTGTCCTTGATCGAATTCCAGAACGTGATTTCGTATTGTTCGCTGCTGTCTTTCGGCAGGATGCCTCTGCTATGCAGCGAGACCAAGGGATTGTCCCGAGCGGTGGACGCAGCATCGGCCATCAGCAAGGTTTGAGGAAGCGACGAGGCAAGCCACGGCGATTGCTCGCCGCCGGTCGCGTCGCGAACCTGCGCTGCGACGCGTTGCAACAGATCTGGCAGCGCCAGTGACGGAGCGCTGTCGAGCGCGTGAAGCCATGCATTCGTATAGACACCGTGGCGTGTGCCGTCCGCCGCGAATCCGCCGGGCGCGGTTGCGTAGGCAACCACGGTATTGCCCGGAAGCGCGGCCGTATCGTTCGTCACGTCCGCTGAGAACGGATTATTCAGGCACGTGTCGAGGATCACCAGATTGAGCCGGCCGTCACGCGCTCCGCGCATGGCCTGCAATACGGCGTGCAAATCGACACCGTTGCTCACGACCTCAGCCGGCGAGCGGGCATCGAGTCCCGCTGGGATGAGCAGTGTTTGCGGGCCGATTCGCATGCCGTGCCCCGCGAAATAGAACAGGCCAACACCGCCTGCCCGCAAGCGCTGATGGAATTCGCCGATGGCCTCGCGCATTTGCTGCGGCGTCGCATTCGTGCGCATGATGACGTCGAAGCCGAGCGTTTGGAGCCTGTCGCGCATGGCTTCGGCGTCGCGCGGCGCGTTCTCTCGCAGCGCGTCCACTTGCGTGTCAGTGCGATCCACACCGTCCGCACCATACGCGCCATTACCAATCACAAGCGCGATACGTGGAGAAAGGAGATTGCCCTGTGGCGGCGTGAACGGAGTGACCAGCGTGAGCGGCAAACTCGCCGCACTCGTATCCCGCTCGGCGCCGTCACGTTGCGGCGCCGCAAAAGCGTCGCCCCAATGCGCCTGCATCGCCCCGGCCACGCACACCAGCATGAATATTCGCCACATCTTTACATCCTGTTTGTTCCGGACAGAACATAGGCAATCGAGGACCACGCCACTCGCATCAACTGCTGGAGTGAATTGCGAGAAACATCGACGCCGCTATCGACCATCCATCTGCAACCTCTTAATAACGATAGCACGCGCTTTGCGCGCCACAACTGTCCGCGTGCCCCGAATGCGTTATACGGTTAACGAGTGTGGCGTATCTTTTTGGCAAGTTACGACCTAAGCTAATTCACAAAGTAGGGCGGCAAGCTCGTTTTAACCAAGTGGCCGTCCAATCGCGCGTGCGCCCGCGACATCCAGCCGGAACGCCCGGCCTGCCTTGTGCAGCCGACCTGGCCATGACCACTCTTCGGGAGAGTGCGCTATGCGAAGAACCGTTACCCCCGTTGTTCTCGACGTGCGTCATGGATCGAATGCGCGTCGCGAGGCGCTGCGCCGGGCTTTACGCGCGACGCTCGTCCTCATGTTCGGCAACATGGTGCCGAGCGTCTTTGCGGCAGCCGAACAAACGGCGTCGCCGCCGGGCGCCGAGGAATACATCATCTGGCCATCGGACGGCACGGTGATTCACGGCGGCAAGTTGTGGGTGCGCATGGGACTGCGGAACATGGGCGTGTGCCCGAAGGGCGTCGTATTCCCCAACACCGGCCATCACCATCTGCTGATCGACACCGATCTGCCGCCGCTCGATCAGGAAATCCCATCGGATCGCAATCACCTGCACTTCGGCGCGGGTGAGACGGACGCGCGAATCGAGTTGCCGCCGGGCAAGCACACGCTGCAACTCATTCTCGGCGACCACAACCACGTGCCGCATGTGCCGCCTGTGTATTCGAAAAAGATCACCATCACCGTGCTAAAAGACTAGCGCGATCCGTTCGTTCAAAGCGGGTCCGTCAGGACGGAGAGACCTTCATGTACAAGATCATCGCGGTCGCGGCGCTCGTCATGTCGGCGGCATTGGCTTCGCCGAATGTCGCTCTTGCAGGCAGCACGCCGGCGCCGGCCGGCGCCTATGCGTATATCGGCTATCCCAACGATGGCCAGGTCGTCCCTGCCAACAAGCCGTTCAAGGTGTGGTTCGGCCTGCGCTACATGGGCGTGGCGCCGAAAGGCGTCAAGTATCCGAATACCGGCCACCATCATCTGCTGATCGACACTGACTTGCCGCCGATGGATCAGGAGATTCCATCGGATCGCAATCACCTGCACTTCGGCGCGGGCGAAACGGAGACCATGATTCAACTCCCGCCGGGCAAGCACACGCTGCAGTTGCTGATGGGCGACGACATGCACGTGCCGCACAATCCGCCGGTGTATTCGAAGAAGATCACCGTCATTGCGCGGTGACGCGCGGTTGCGTATTGCGCGGCGTGACGCGGCGCATCGGTTAGCGCCTCAGTGTCACGCAGCAGCCGACAATTTCTCACGGGTTGTTGGCCGCAATCCACCATCCTCCGGACGCCGCTTCACCGCTTTGTCTCACGTTCGCCTCACTGCCAGCCCCGCGACCCTTTATCTACAGCATTCCGGCACATTTCTTAGGATAGGAAAGCAATCCTGGCACAGCCCATGCATTAGTGACACTCGAGCAGACAAGTTGCTCGAACCCAACCGCAAACTGTGCTGTATTCCCTTCCCAGGAGATTTACCATGAACACGCTGATGATCAAAGACCTGTCCATCACCGAACAACTCGACAGCAAGGCCATGAGCGCCGTGCGCGGCGGCACCGGCTACTATCCGTCCTCGTCGTACTTCAACTTCATGCCCGTGTATGCGCCGAACAACAGCAAGACCGTCGACGCCACCCAGCTGATCAACACAACGATGAACATCCAGAACGCCAACGGCAACAACGCAGCGTTCGTCTCGGGCATCTCGTCCACGATCAACCCGCACGTGTACGCCAGCAACAACATCAACGTGCACTAAACGGCGCAGGCCGCCGCGGAGGCACGACAGCCTCCGCGGACTCTTACCGGCCGCTCCTCAAAAAGATTTCGCAGCCAATCGTTCTTTTCACGCGACCCCCCGTTTCACCGCCCGATTCCCGCGCCGATCTTCTTGCATCGCTTCGATGGTGAAGCCGCGCAGGAGATGCTTTACTTAAAGGGCGCGCTCCACTCGTGCAACGAATTGGGCGCCATCGGAGACCATCGTGTCAGCGTTGCTTTCATCAGCTCGTCAGCGCTTCTTCCGCAGGACATCTGCGCTGCGCTGCGTTTGCGCGGCGACGGTATGCGCGCTTTCGCTGTCGGCCTGTGTCGATGTCAGCATGCCCGACTACAAGCGTCCGGACACGCCTGCCAAAGCCTCGTGGTCGGATCAGAAAGGCGCGCCCGTATCGGCCGCCGCGACGATCGAACCCGACTGGTGGAAAGGCTTCCACGATCCCTATCTCGACACGCTGATCGCGAAAGCGATTGCCGGCAACTTCGATATCAAGGTACTGGCCGCGCGTATCGACGTGGCCGGCACGCAGATCGGCGAAGCCAAAGCGGGCGCCTTGCCGACCATGGATCTCGGCTTCGGCGCCGATTTCGAAAAGACCACGCACCAGACCTTCTCCAAGCAGTACAACCTCGCGACGCAGGTGAACTGGGACATTGATATCTGGGGCAAAGTCGAAAAGGGCGTGCAGGCGCAAAAGGCCGAATTCCATGCCAGCGAGGCGGACTGGCGCGCCGGCTATCTGGAACTGGTGTCGAACGTGGCCAGCACGTACTTCCAGATTCTGCAATTCGACGACCAGATCGAGCAGCAACAGAAAACGCTCGAAACGAATCGGCAGATTCTCGCGATTTACGACGGCCAGCGCCGCAACGGCCTCATACCGCAAACCCAGGTGTTGCGCCAGCAGGCGGAGATCAACCGCCTGACCAATCAACTGCTCGACCTGCGCCGTTCACGCGCGCTGGCCAATAACGCGCTTTGCACGCTGATCGGCGTGCCGGCGGGCGAGTTTCGGATGCCCAAGGGGCATTTGCAGCAGCGCGTGCAATTGCCGCCCGTGCCGGACGGTCTGCCCGCACAACTGCTGGCGCGCCGTCCCGACGTGGTGGCCGCCGAGTTCAGAGTGCTGGAAGCGTACGACCTCGTCGGGCAGGCCAAGCTCGCGCAGCTGCCGACCATCAGCCTGACCGGGCACGCCGGCACCGCGAGTTTTGCGCTGACCGATCTGCTGAAATCGTTCACGTACGGCTTTATGCCCAGCATCAACATTCCGCTGCTCGATCCCGGCGTGCGGGCGCATGTGAAAGTCACGCAAGCGCAATCGACGGTGGCCGAACAGCAGTATCGCGCGGCGGTGATGACCGCGTTCGAGGAAGTGGAAAACTCGCTCGTCAATGTGAATTCGCACAAGGAACAGCGGGTGGAGTTGCAGCAGGAGGTGTCGCGGCTGCAAATCGTCGCGGACCAGATCCAGTCGCAATTGCGCCTCGGCGTGGTGTCGCAACTGGAGGTTTTCGAAACCGAACGGACCTTGCTGGAGGCGCAGCAGGAATTGCTCGCCAACCATCAACAGATTCTGTCCGACACGGTGCTGCTTTATAAAGCGCTGGGCGGCGGCTGGCCGAGCGTCGACGTGCAGGCAGAAGTAAAGGAACACTGAGCTAATCCGCAATGTGGCGCGCAGCGTGGGTATTTCGGCTGTATCTGACGCACTCGTTGCCTTCATAATTCGACGATCGGAAAATTGACACTCGCCATGTGTGACTTACAATCTTTAAGGGGCCGGTTTTTGCACGGCTCACTCGAACAATATCTTTCCGCCGTAGTCCTTCGTCCCGTTTCCGTTGCGCTCTCGCCGCAGCGGGTAAACGCTTAGTGATCCAGATAAAATGGCCGCCGGCGAAGCTCCGATTGCTGAGATGCGCGCGACAGAAGACGCCGCGTTCGACGTGGTGTTGTCGCCGGCTGCGTCCGCGCAACGTCCCGCGCTCGACGCGATCCGGATCGTCGACAACCTGTTTGCAATCGGGCGCAGCGAGGCACCTTTTACCGACTATCCCGCCGAGCGGATTGCGCGCCTGTCGCGCCGTCATGCGCGGGTTTTCACGGAACACGGCGCGGTCTACGTCGCCGACCTCGGCAGCAAGAACGGCACGACGGTGAACGGCGTGGCGGTGCGGCAAACACCGGCCCGCGTGCGCGCCGGCGACGAACTGTGCTTCGGCGGCGAGCTCTGCTACCGGGTGAGCATCGAGCCGCGCGCGCGTATCGTGGCGGCCGCGAGTTCGCCCACCGCACCGGGATTGCTGCTCGTGCCGCAGCGCGACGATCTCGGCCTGCAACCCATCGAGGTGCAGGCATTTCCGTTTCTGGTCAGCAAAGCGGACGAAGTCTTCTCGCGCTACAAGGACCGCTATCCGCATCAGGTCAATTACATCTCGCGCCGTCACGCGCATATCTTTCTGAAGGGTGGCGAGCTCTATGTCGAAGATCTCGGCAGCACCAACGGCACATTCGTCGGCGGAAAGCGGCTGGACGAGTCCGCGCTGCCACTGGTAGAGGGCGACCTCGTTGCATTTGGCGGAGACCACTTCGTCTACAGGGTGACGCTGCAGAAACCCCCTGAAGTCGAGCCCACCGTGACACAACTATTCCTCAATCCGGCCGCCGACGAAGCAGCCGATCCCGACAAGACCACCTTCATCGGCGCCGCGCATTCATTCCTCGATATCTTTTGCGTCGACCCCGGCCTCCAACGCGAAGACGAAGTCAACGAGGCGGCACAGGCCGCGTCAGCGCATGCGAAGCGCGACGCGCCGACCGGCACGGCAAGAGGGGCGACTGGCACGAACGGAACCAACGGTGCGAATGGCGCTGCCAGCACGGCCGCCGCGAAGGGCCGGCCGCGCCGTTGGCGCTTGCTCGCGGGCGAACTCGGCAAGGCGTTTGCAATCGACGATCGCGCGAGCGTGCGGCGCATGGCGACATGGGGCGGCGTGGGCGTCGTGGTGATAGTGGCGATTGCGTCGGCGCTTTACATGCGCGGTTCGTCGGAGCGCCAGTTGAAGAACCTGCTGGCGAACGGCGATTACACGAGCGCGGTCACGGCGGCATCGGGCTATCTGGCGAACCATCCCACGGACACCAAAGTCAGCGCGCTAGCGAGCGAAGCGTTGTTGAAGGCGAAGCTCCCCAGCTTGCTGAACGCGTTACAAAAGGCTCAGTTCGACCAAGCCGACGCGTTGCTCAAGGAGATGCGCTCGCTGAGCGCGAACAATGCGGACGCCGCGTCGCTGATCGGCGAGTTGCAATGGGTGGGCGATCTGGAGCGTTTCGTCGCGGCGCGCGGCGGCATGGACGCGCCGATTCGCATGTACGCGGACGAGGGCACGATCAACAACCTGCTGCAACGCTGGGAAGACGACGCGAAGAGCCATCAGCGCGCGCTCGACCGCATCGCTTCCTACGTGCCCGTGTTCGCCGATCCCTATGCGCAGGCGCTGAGCCATCTGCGTAAACTGGAAAGCGATGATTCGGTGTACCTCGCCGCCATCGACCGTCTGAATGGGACGATCCGCACCGAACTGGCGCGCGACAAACCCGACGCGCTGCCTCCCGTGCTCGACGATTACGCGCAGCGCTACCCGCGTCTCGCCGGCATTGATCGGGTGCGTCAGGATTTGCGCCAATACACGGATTTGTTGAACGCCGCGTTGAGCCGGCAACTGGTGCCGTTGCTCGCCATGTTGAAGTCGGCGCGTTTCAGCACGCCGCCTTTTCAGGCTCAATTTCAACAGCTGGCGGCCAGCCGTTTGCCTTCGTCAGACGTGATTGCGCGCCATGACGCGGTGACAGCGGCATGGCGGCGTGGCGACGCGCAACAGGCGCTGGCAGGTTTGCAGGCCATGCCCGCAGGGCCGTGGTCCGACGTGCTCGCGGCGGAACTGGCGCACAAGAAGGCACTGCTCGATCAGTACGCGCAATTGCAGAAGACGCACGGCGACAAGGATTACGACCAGCGCCTGCTGTCGTTCTACGCGAGCCTCGACCCGGCAACGGACGTGTGGTTCCTGCAGTCGATCCAGAAAGACGTCGCCGCCTTGCACGACAAAGCGCTGGCGCGTGCGCAAGACTTGATGCTGCGCGCCCAGAGCCTGTGGAAACAGTATCGCGCGGGTGGCTCGATCGGCGGTACGCAGCGTCTCGAAGCCGGTATTTCGCCGGGATTTCGCAGCGAGGCGCGTCTGCTTTCCGATTCGCAAACATCGGCGCAACAGGGCATGCGAATCTACACGCAACTGAAGGCCGATCATCCCGCCGACTTCGACCGGCTGCTTGCGGATATCGAGGCCGAAACCAATTTGCAGCGCCGTTCGCTGACGGAGTTGCGCATGGTGCTGGATCCGGGACTTCTGAAAGCGAAGCTGGCATTGATCGGGGGCGAGCAGAGTGAAACGCGACAATCACCCTAGGCCGTTGTCGGAGGCGCTGGAGGATCACAGCGTCGAGGGCATCGCGATTCTGATGGCGGAGCCGGTGCGGCTCGCGCGCGCGCTGATCTGGGCGATGGTCGCGCTGGTCGTGGTCGGGCTGTTGTGGTCGTTCGTGGGACGCGCGGACGTGATCGTCAGCGCGCAAGGCACTTTGTCGCCGGAATCGGAGGTGCGCCGGATCTATGCGCCGATCGACGGCGAACTCGCCGATCTGTATATCGCCGAGGGGCAACCGGTGTCGAAAGGCGACGTGCTCGCGCGCCTGAATGCGCGTGGCGCGATCGAGGCCGCCAGCAACGCGTTGCAAGCCCAACTCAAACTGGAAGACGCCGAGCGCGACTGGAAGCAATTCCCCGAGAAGAAGGCGCTGTTGGAGCGCAAAGCAGCCGCGCTCAAGACGCAGATGGAAGTGGAAGCGCGCCAGCACGAAAATCGCGTCTCCGAAGGCACCACCAAACTCGCGGAAGGGCAGAAGGCCGAACTCGACGAAGCACGCAGCATCCTCGACAATGCCCGGCGCACGCGTGAAGCGGCGCGTCAGGAACTGGACCGCTACTCGCGTCTCTTCGCGCAGCCGGGCGGCGGCGGCATTGCCGAATTGCAGGTGGAGCAGAAACGCACTGCGGCGATGGAAGCGGATAACGCGTACCGGGTCGCGCAATCGAAGCTCGCAGAGCTGGATTTCCGCTTGAGCCACGAATATACGCAGGCAAATGCGCAACTGGAAACCAGCGGCCAGCAGACCACCGACCTGCAGCTTCAATACGATTCGGCGGTGCGCGACATTACCGACGCGGAAGACAAGTTGCGCCTGCAACTGCAAAGTGCGCGGCTGGTGTCCGAAGCGGCCGCGCGGATTCGCTTCGAGAACATCGACAAAGACAATTTCCTGCTGATTCTCGCGCCGGTCTCGGGCGTCATCACCGACGTGACGTCGACGCAGCGCGGCGACAAGATTCAGGCGAACGCGCCGCTCGGCGGCATTGCGCCCAAAGACGCACGGCCTGTGCTGAAGATCGAAATTGCTGAACACGATCGCGCGTTTCTGCATGAGGGCCTGCCCGTCAAGCTCAAATTCAACGCCTTTCCGTATCAACGCTATGGGCTGATCAGCGGCACGCTGGCCTATATTTCGCCGGCCACCAAGCCGTCGGCGACGGACAAGCAGCCGGTCTACGAAGGCCGCGTCACGCTCGACAAAAATTACTACCAGATTGCCGACACGCGCTATCCGTTGCGCTACGGCATGACGGCAAGCGCTGAGATCGTGGTGCGCGAGCGGCGCCTGATCGATCTGGGTCTCGATCCGTTCAGGCAGGTTGCGGGATGACCGCGCGGATCACACGTCAATTAAAGGAGCGGAAGAAATGACCGCGATAGTGCGAATCGATGACGAAGTCGTGGACGTGGCCGAATTTATTCGTCTTCTGAAACTGACCGGCCAGTTCGAGAGCCTGATCGAGCAGATCGTGCGCGACAAGCTCACGGTTCACGCGGCGAAGAAGCAAGGCATGACTGTCACCGCCGATGAAATCCAGCAACGCGCCGATCAGTTCCGCCGCGTGCGAGGCCTGCATCGCGCGACGGATATGAATCAGTACCTCGACGCCCTCAATGTCAGCCTCGACGAATTCGAGGCCTTCATTACCGACGGCCTGTATCAGGAAAAGATGCTCGACGAGATCGGCAACGAGGTCGCGATCAAGGATTACTTCGCGCTGAATTCGCCGAAGTTCGATGCGATCGAAGTGAGCCACATCGTGCTCGACAGCGAGGGCAAGGCGAAGGAAATGATTTCGTACCTGCACGACGATCCCGACAGTTTCGCCGACATGGCGCGCGAGCATTCGATCGCGGATACGCGCGAAGCGGGCGGCGTAATCGGCAAGGTGCTGCGCGGCTCGTTGAAGCCGGAAATCGAAGCGAAGATTTTCAACGCGGCGGTGGGCGATCTGCTTGGTCCGTTTCCGTCGGCGGATCGCTCGTGCTTCGAGATTTTCGCCGTGACGGCCAAATATCCGGCGACCCTCGACGCTGACGTGGCCTCCGAAGTCCGGCGGCTGCTGCGCGAGGGCTGGCTGATCGCACGCGCTCAGGAGCACGTGATCGAAGCGCGCTAGCCCGATCGGGGCTAGCACGCCGTATTGAAACAACGCAACGACACGCCGATTCGAGGTCCGCAAGCACATGGATGCACCCCAGACCGCGCCTTCCGCAGCCGAGTTTCTCACCTCGGTGGAAATTCTCTCGCCGTTTTCGCGCGATGAGATCGAGCGTCTTGCCGAATATGCGCAAGCGCGCTTCTATTCGTTCGGCGAAACGGTTTGTTCCGCGGGCGAGACGGCTGACGGGCTGTACGTGATTCGCTCGGGTTCCGTGCGGATCTTCACGGAAGAGCACGGCAAGGAAACCAGCATGGGGGTGCGCAAGTCGGGCGAGATCTTCGCCGATATTGCGATGTTGCGTACCTATGTCCACGAAGCGTCAGTGCGGGCATCGGCGAAAACCGAATTGCTGTTCATTCCGCGTGCCGCGATCGAACCGGTCATGGCCGGCAATCAGGCTGCCTTGGCTTTCGTTGCCAGCTACGTGGCGATCAATTCGGCGGGCGGTTTCGTAGCGCAGTTATTCGATCTGCGGGGTAAGCTGAACAAGGCGGAACTCGAAGAGTATGTGCGCAGCGTCGGCGTGAAACGAGTGGCTGCGGGCAAGGAAATCCTCAAGCAGGACGGACGCGAGGACCGGCGCCTGTACGTGGTGCGCCAAGGCGCAGTGCGTATCGTGCGGCACGAGGAAGGGCACGACTACACGCTCGCCACGCTCGGAGAAGGCGAAATATTCGGCGAAAAAGCTTGCTTGATGCGCCAGGAGCAGATGGCGTCGGTGGTCGCGACGACTGATACGCGGCTGCTGGTCATTCCGGAGCGCACGGTCCATTTCATCCTCGAACGCAATCCGAAGCTGCGCGAGGTGCTCGACGAGCGGATTCGCTACGGCGACCGCGAATTGCAGCGGCAAAAGCGGGTCGAACAGCGGCGCAAGCTGCCGCTGATGCTCGATTTGCAGAGCAAGCCCGAGTTCGGCGAGAAAGTCATCAAACGCTTCGCGCTGGTCGAACAGGCCGAAGAAATGGATTGCGGTGCAGCGTGCCTTGCAATGGTATGCCGCCACTACAGCATTCCGATGACGCTCGGCAAATTGCGCGAACTGGCCAACGTCACGACCCAGGGTGCGACGCTCGACAGTCTCGCCCGCGCCGGTGAATCGCTCGGCTTCACGGCGCGCGGCGTGCAATGTACGTTCGATTCGTTGCGCGGTTTCGATCTGCCGTTCATCGTGCACTGGGAGGGCTATCACTACGTCGTGGTGTACGGGCTCTCCAAGGATTACGTGTGGGTGGCGGACCCCGCGGTCGGCTTCAAAAAAATGACCGTGGAGGATTTCGAACGCGGCTGGAGCGGCACCTGTCTGCTGTTTACAGGTGGACCGCATCTGCTGCAAATGTCCGCCGCGCGTTCGCCGTGGATACGCTTTGTCGGCTACCTCAAACCGTACAAGAAGATTCTCGGCCACCTGTTTCTAGCCACTTTCGTGATTCAGGTATTGGGCGTGATTCCCCCGCTGATTATCCAGAACATTCTCGACGGCGTGATCGTGCATCAGAATGTCAGCCTACTGCATCTGCTGATTGGCGGCTTGATCATCGCCAATGTCTTTTCGCAATTGATGTCGTCGATTCGCGCGTACCTCGCGAATTTCATGGTGCGCAACATGGACTTCGCGATGATGTCGCAGTTCTTCAAGCACACCATGTCGCTGCCGTTTTCGTTTTTCGCCAAGCGCAAGACCGGCGACATTTTCGCGCGCTTCCAGGAGAACCAGACGATCCGCGCGTTCCTCACCGAATCCACCGTCACCACGGCGCTGAATCTGCTGATGGTGTTCATCTACTTCACGATCATGTTCGTCTACAACGTGAAGATGACGCTGGTGCTGATCGCGTTCGTCATTCCGATCATGGCGCTGACCGCGATCGCCACGCCGAAGATCAAAGGCTATGCGCGCGAAGTGTTCACCGCGTCGACCGAATCGAAGTCATTTCTGATGGAAGCGCTCGCCGGCGTGGAGACCATCAAGGGCATGGGTATCGAACGGCCGGTGCGTCTGCGTTGGGAGAAGAAGTACGCGAAGGCACTCGAAGTGCAATATCGCGCGCACGCGTTCAACATTCTCGTGGGACTCGGCAGTCAGTTGCTGAACTCCGCGACGACGATTGCGATTCTCTGGGTCGGTGCGAATCTCGTGCTCGCGCGTGAAATGACGATTGGTCAGTTGATCGCGTTCAATGCATTCATGGGTAGCGTACTGGGGCCGCTCATGGGCCTGGTCGGCTTGTGGAGCATGTTGAACGACGCGGGTGTGGCGATGGAGCGCCTCGGCGATGTGCTCGATATCGAGCCCGAGCAGAAGCCTCAGGATTTGCCTTCACGTGTGATGCTGCCCGAACTGCAAGGCGAAATCAGCCTCAGCGGCGTCTATTTCCGTTACGGCGAAAACGACTCGGCGTACGTGCTCGAAAACATCAGCTTCGATATCAAACCCGGCGAACTGGTGGCGATTGTCGGGCGCAGCGGGTCGGGCAAGACGACGCTCGCGAAATTGCTGGTCGGCTTCTACGCGCCGACCGAAGGCAAGATGACGATCGACGGCTACGATCTCGGCGTGGTCGACAAAGCCTATTACCGTGCGCAGATCGGCTATGTGATGCAAAGTAATCTGCTGTTCTCCGGCACGATCTCGGAGAACATCGCGAGCGGCGACGACGCGCCCGACCGGCGCCGCATCGAGGAAGTCGCGAAGATGGCCGACGCGCATGGATTCATCAGCAAGATGCCGCTCGGGTATGAGCAGATTGTGGGCGAACGCGGAATTGGGTTGTCCGGCGGGCAGATCCAAAGGCTGTGCATTGCACGGGCGCTATATCACGATCCGCGTCTGCTCGTATTCGACGAAGCGACCTCGGCACTGGACTCGCAATCGGAGAGCAACATCCTCGGCAATATGCACGACATTCTGAAGGGCCGCACGGCGGTGATCATCGCGCACCGGCTCAGCACGATCATGCGTGCGGACAAGATTCTCGTGCTGTACGAAGGGGCGATTGTCGAACAGGGCCGTCACGATGAACTGATCCAGCGCGGCGGCATGTATTACCAGCTGGTCCAGAAACAGTTGAGTGCGTGATGATGAAGATACTCGACCAGGTTGAAGAGGCCAGCCCCGCGATTTCGTACGCGGGGCTGATCGAGCGGATCGAGATTTTGCGCTCGACATTGCGCTGGTCGTCGCGGCTGGAGCGCGCGGACATCGACAAGCTGCTCCGGCAAGCCACCTCGTTGCGCGACGAAGTGATGCAGCTCTCGCACAAGGAGCGCTTCGTGCAAGCGGCAGTGGCCGCGGAGCCGCAGGAGCGCGGCGATTTATCGCGCGGCGCGCGCCGCAAAGCGTTGCTCGAACGCAGTTTCATTTTCGAAGGGACGTTTGGCGACAATCCTCGCCTGCTCGAATCGCTTGAAATCGCCGAGAAAGCGGCGCCGACCGATTTGCCCGTGTTGATCGACGGCGAAAGCGGCACCGGCAAGGAGTTGATGGCGAAGGTGATTCACGCCAACGGCTCGCGTTCCGATAAACCCTTCATTTCCGTGAACTGCGGCGCGATTCCCGACAATCTGCTGGAGTCGGAATTGTTCGGGCATCGCAAGGGGGCGTTCACGGGCGCTTCGAACGATCGCAAGGGGAAATTCGAAAGCGCGCATACAGGTACCATCTTTCTCGACGAAATCGGCGAGTTGCCGCTCGCCGGCCAGGTGAAGCTGCTGCGCGTGCTGGAAGCGCATGAGATCCAGCGCGTCGGATCCGATGAAACGATTGCGGTGGATACGCGCATCGTCGCGGCGACCAATCGCAATCTGCGGCAACTCAGCGAAGAGGGCAAGTTCCGCGAGGATCTGTTCTACCGGCTCAGCGTGATTCATGTGACGTTGCCGCCGCTGCGGGAGCGTCGCGATGAAATTCCACTGCTGATCGCGTGGTTCGGCGATGAAGCCGCCGGCACGTTAAAGCGCAGGCCCGTGCGAATGACGCCGCGTCTGCGGGACTTTCTGCTGAACTATGCGTATCCGGGCAATATCCGCGAGTTGCGCAACGTGATGTATCGGGTGTCGTGTCTGGCCGGCGATATGGCCGATGTCGAACATTTGCCGGTGGACATGCGGCCGGCGGCGCCCGGCTCGGCGGTGGCAGCCAGCGCCACGACCGCAACGGGGCAGGAGCCGATCAGCGTGGCGAACCTGATGTCGCTGAGCGACGCAAAGCGTGCCGCCAGCGACGACGCCGAAAAAGCCTTTCTCGAGCGTGGCCTTCGAGAAGTGAGCGGCACGGTCGCGGAACTCGCGCGTCGTATCGACATGAACCGCTCGCATCTACAGATGCTTCTGAAGAAACACGGCCTGCATTCGAAGGATTTCCGCAATCGCAATCAGCCGGCCGGGAACAAGAACGGCGCTGAAGACCACGACGATGAAGACAACGAGACCTGAGACCGCCGCGTCACGCCAATAGCTTCATGGCGCCGGGTTAAGCAGAGTTTTGTCTGACGCATTAGGGTCTTCGGCGCGCACGACCACGGCGGTGATGTTGTCGCGGCCGCCGCGCGCGAGCGCCAGGTCGACGAGTTCTTCAGACGCGTTCGCGCCTGCCGTCTTGCTCAGCACAGCGAGCATGTCGTCTTCGCCGACTTCGTTGCTCAGGCCGTCGCTGCAGAGAAGGAAGACGTCGCCGTCCGCGACCTCGATGGCATCGTCGTCGAGTTCGAGCACGTCGGTGGCGCCAACCGCGCGCGTGATCATGTGCTGCGCCGGATGATGGCGCGCCTCTTCTTCGGTGAGCACGCCGAGCGACTTGAGCGCTTCCACCTGACTGTGATCGCGCGTGAGTTGCCGCAGGCTGCCTTCACGCAGCAGGTACAGGCGGCTGTCGCCGGCCCAGATGTAGCCGCAGAAACGATCGCAGGCGAGCAGCACGACGACCGTACTGCCGATACGCTGCACCTGACGGCGCGCGGCTTCTTCCCGCAGTTGACGATTGGCGGTTTGCAGGCGCGCGCGCGCGTCGGCGACGAAGGACTTCATGCTGACCGGTGACGCGAGCCGGCCAAGCGCATCGATCACCAGACGGCTCGCCAGATCGCCGACCGCGTGTCCACCCATGCCGTCGGCGACGGCCCAGCGTCCGAGTGCGGACTGGTCGAGGCAGGCATCTTCGTTGATCTCGCGGACGCGCCCGGCGTCGGAGCGCGCGGACGACGTCCAGCGAAATTGGCTCGCACAGGTCACAACGCTTACACCGTATCGTTTCTGCTGCGTGCTTCGGGAGAGACACTGATGTTCGAGTTCGCGCCGGTGTTGCGTACATCGACCGACTGGAACGTGTTGATCATCTGGTTAGCATAGAAGTTGTTCGTCACATCGTACAGGTTCACGACGGGTCCAAAGCTCGGCGTATCGCGTACATAAGGCTGAATCCAGCCGTACACCCACGGGGCGCCGCCGCCGCCGCGGATCGCCGCCATCGCTTTACGATCTAGCGCGAGGTTCAGCGAGAGGTCGCTTACTGTAATAGAAGCCATGTCGTTTCTCCGGTTGGCCGCGTGTGTAACGCGCGCGGTGACGCGCGGTTAAGAAGTATCTGGCCGTTATAGTGCAAGTGCCATGCCAATTCGTGAGTGATTCAGGCGGTTTGTCGTAACGCCTTGATTGCCGGACGATTCCGCGAGCTTGCGTATACAGGGCACCTGCTCGCATGAATTCATCGGTCGGCTGGCAGCCAACATGCCCGTACTCGAAACGGTGCGCGACCCAACACATTCCTCGTGCTCGCCGCGCCTCTTCAATCGACGCACATCCCCTTCCACCGCAGCGACAAAAGAGCGCCGCTCGCCAACACTTCGGCCAGATTTCTGTCGGCCCGCAACGTACACTCGTCGCATCCGGAACGCCTCGTTTTCCCGCGAAGCCCTTTAAATAAAGGCTTTCGCGCACATGGCCCGAATGATGCAAAAGATCTCGCAACAGTGTTGGAAATCGAAGCGAGGCCAGCCATGAACACGAACCAAACCAGCAGCGAAAACAGCGAAGACCGCTGCGACGCTGCGTCCACCATCGACCTGCCGATCGGCGCGCATCTCGTCACGCAACGCCCCGGGTACGAACACCACGGCATTTATGTGGGCAATGGCCGCGTGGTTCATTACTCAGGCTTTGCGAGTTCGGCGCATCGCGGCCCGGTTGAGGAAGTGGAACTGGAACGTTTCGCCGCCGGCCATCCGCTGACGATCCGTTCAACCCCGTCCGCCCGCTACGTCGGCGACGAAGCCGTGCGCCGCGCACGCTCCCGCCTCGGCGAAAACCATTATCGCCTGCTGACCAACAACTGCGAGCACTTCTGCGCATGGTGCCTGCTCGGCGAAAGCCGTAGCGAACAAGTGCATTGCTGCCTGCGCCATCCGCGCACCGGCATGCATGCGCTGGTGTGCCTCGTGAAGGCTTTTGTGGAAAGCACCGCGAAGGGCGTTCACGGTTCCGCGCAAATGGCCTGAACCGGCGACACCGAATCTCAGTGACTCATTTTAGTGACTCAATCATTCAAGGATTCAAGGAGAACATCATGGCCGCCGCAGAAAAGTCCTTGCATTGGGCCGTAGACAAATGGCTCGCCCCGACCCCGTCGATGCCCGCACGTGTCGTGCAGTTCTGCCACCGTGCGTCGCAACATCAGCGCTATGTGTGTGTGGAAGCCTTGCGGCCGAGCGGTCTGCTGTCGATCTTCTTTTTCCGTCATGACGACGGTTCGTGGAATGTGTTTCCGCCGCAAGCGGAGCGTCCCGCAATGAATGGCCATCGCCGCGCTTTGCTAGCTGCCTAGCTCCGCACCTGCGCAGACGCTTCCTTGATGATCCACTGATTGAACAGCAGCATCGCCGGCGTCATGGGTTTGCCCTTCAACCATGTCAGCCAATAACTGCCGGCGTGAACCTCCACTTCGAACGGGCGCACCAGCCGGCCTGTGTTGATCTCGTGATCGAACATCAGCGCGGGCGCGAGCGCGATACCCGCGCCCTGCATCGCCGCTTCCACCATCAGCCGCGACGAATCGAACACCGGCCCGCGAATTGGCCGTGGCGGAATACCGGCGGCGGTGAACCAGCTCATCCAGTCGTCGGCGCGATAGGAGCGCAGCAAGGTCTCGTCGGCGAGATCCTCCGGCTTCGACAGACGCGCCGCGATTTCCGGCGTGCAGAGCAGCGCGAGCGGCGCGTCGAGCAGGCGGGTCGCGAGCGAACCGGGCCACGTGCCGTCGCCGAAACGGATCGCGAAGTCGAGACCTTCGGTGGCGAGATCGACCAGGTTGTTGTTCGTCAGCAGCCGCAGTTCGACGAACGGATGCGCGTCGCGAAACGATTTGAGGCGAGGCATCAACCAGCCCACCGCGAAGGTGCCCACCACGCCGACCGTCAGCACCTCGTGAAAGTGGCCGCCTTCGAATTGCTTGAGCACGGCCTCAATGCGATCGAATGCGTCGGTCAGCACCGGACGCAACGCGAGGCCCTCGTCGGTCATGGCGAGGCCGCGCGGCAGACGCTTGAAGAGCGCGGTGCCCAGCCGCTCCTCCAAGGTTCTGACTTGCTGGCTGACGGCGGCCTGGGTGACGTTCAATTCGAGCGCCGCGCGCGTGAAGCTCAGGTGTCGGGCGGACGATTCGAAGGCGCGCAGCGCGTTTAACGGAAGGTACGGTCTCATGGCGAAGGCATAAGTTTTTCTTGTGAGTTGGCTAACTTATCATCGTTTGTCAGCGGCCGGCGGAAAACCGATAGTTGCGGCTTCACACAAAGGAGCGGCGATGATCACAAGACGCAAGTTCGCGGGCGCGATGCTGGGTGTTTCGATAGCTGGGGTTGCGGTTGGCAGTGCCGGCGCGTTCGGCAAGGCATGCGGCAAGGCGATGAAAACGGGCACGGCGGCGCAAGGACGCGCGCTGGCCAAGGCGGATGCGATCCGTAGACGGCTCGCTGAAATCGAAGCGGCGAGCGGCGGGCGGCTGGGTGTGTCGATCGTCGATACGATGTCCGGCTTGCACGCCGGCTTGCGGACCGACGAGCGCTTTCCGATGTGCAGCACCTTCAAGGTACTGGCGGCGGGCGCCGTACTGGCGCGCACGGATCGCGGCGAGGAAGACTTGCAGCGGCGCGTGGTGTTCTCACAAAGCGACGTGGTGTCGAACTCGCCGGCTACGAGCAAGCACACACGCGAGCTGACCGGTGACGCGGGCATGAGCATCGCCGAGCTATGCAAGGCGGCGATCACGCTCAGCGACAACACAGCGGCGAATCTGTTGCTGGCGACCTTCGGCGGGCCGGCTGGGTTGACCGCGTTCGCCCGCGGCCTCGGTGACGGCATCACGCGTCTGGACCGTAACGAGCCGACACTGAACGAAGCCATTCCCGGCGATCCGCGCGACACCACCACGCCCAACGCCATGCTTGGCAATCTGCGCGAGCTGTTGCTCGGCGAGCGTTTGTCCTCGTCGTCGCGAGCGCAACTGCTGGCCTGGCTCGTGGCCAACGAGACCGGCGGCGCACGGATTCGCGCGAAGCTGCCGAAGGAGTGGGGCGTAGGCGACAAGACCGGAACGGGCGATCACGGCACCGCCAACGACGTGGCGATTCTGTGGCCGCCCGGACGCGGTCCGGTGCTGGTAACCGTGTACCTGACTGAAACCGATGGCGACGCGGCACGCAGCAATGCGGCGATCGCGAACGTGGGCGCGCTGGTGGTGACGTCTATCTGATCTCGGCGCGGACAGGGAGGCACGCAACGCGGCAAGATGCGATGGCCGATAAATCCGGCGGTCATCGCCGCCGATGCGCCGATCGAAGTATGCGACACTAGGGCCACACCGAAAGGAGGCAACTGCGAATCGGCCTCGATGGATGCGGTGAGAAGTTGACTGTCCATGGAAATGCTCGACACCTTCTGCCGACGTTCGTCCAGGTAAGCCGTCGGCTTGTTCAACCACGCATCGTTGTCCTTGATTCGGAGTCCCCCATGTCTGTCTATGTTTTGGCATTGCTGATCGGCGTCGTGGCGGGTCTTCGCGCGATGACCGCGCCTGCCGCGGTCAGTTGGGCGGCGCATCTGGGCTGGTTGCCGCTGCAAGACACCCCGTTGGCATTTCTCGGCTTCACCGCCACGCCGTATATCTTCACGGTGCTGGCCATCGTCGAACTGATCACCGATCAACTGCCGAAAACCCCTAGCCGTACCGTGCCGATGCAATTCGGCGCGCGTCTCGTGCTCGGCGGATTGAGCGGTGCGGCGATCGGTGCGGCGCATGGCGGAGTGGGGAACGGGTTGATCGCGGGATTGATTGGCGTTGTGATCGGCACCGTGGGCGGCGCGAGAGTCCGCGGCGCGATGGCGCGTGCGATCGGGCGGGACCAGCCGGCGGCGTTGATCGAAGATGCTGTGGCGATCGTCGGCGCGGCGTTGATCGTGATGGCGTTGCGTTGATGCGCTTCAGCGAGACGCGGGGCGCCTCGCTGAAGCGGTTTGGGCAGTCTAGCTGGCCCGTGCGATACGTGAATCGGTGGATGTCCGCGGTGCGGGCAGGGCACCGATAGCCGCGGTGGCGGGAATCAGCTTGCCGCGCACCAGCAAGCCCAACGTCTTCACCGCCAGAATCGCGATGATCACATTCGCCGCGATGAACAGAACCGGCGCGGCCCATTCAACCGGACCCGTCGCGCCTCGTTCGACCATCCGAAGCGCCATCGTCGGCAGGGCGGCGACGCCGAAGCTGAAGGCCCAATAAGCCGGCACGAAAGCCTGTTGGCGAATCCACGGCAGCAAACGCAGGAGCAGCAGAGCCTGGTACAAGCCATAACCGAGCAGCACGAGGGCGAGCAGGTCAGGCGCGCCGCTGCTCAGGCTCAGATAGGTCACGCCACCCACCACCGGCGGCGCAAGCTGGATGCCGAGCACCGGGCGCAATGCGTCGGGCAGCGGTTCATGCACGGCGGCGCGGTGCAGGATCAGCGATTCGATCGCGAGCCACGACAGCAAACCCGCGCCGAAAAACAACGCGCCCAGCTGATGGAAACCGAAGGCGGCCGAAGCCGTGCCGGCTACGAAGCTCGGCGCCACGGTCGGCAGATAAATGGCGGGCGTCACCAGTTCAGGCTTGCGGCCGCCCTGCCAGAGCCGTCCATGCAAATACATGCCGAGCGCCAGTTGCGCGAGCACGGCCACGCCGAACAACGAAAGCGCCAACGTATGCGCGTACGGTTGCAGAAGCTGCGCGGCCAGCAGGCTGGAGACGGGGCCGAGCGCCGCAAACGACGATTGCACCGGATGCTGCATTTCCGCGCACGCTTCGGCGGCATGCGTCAGCCATTTTTGCCCGTATGCCACCAGAATCACGAGCCACACGACGAGCGCGGCCACTGTCATCAAGTCGCCTACGGCGGCGGGCAGGTGCCAGAGCTTGATTGCCACGCGCCACAGATTGGCGAACGCCAGTGCGCCCACCGCGATCCCGAAGAAGGCAACTGGAATCGTCCCACGCTTGTTGTTCATCACCGATCCTCCGAAAGTTGTGTCGCGCTCCGCTGTTGCGGCTTCGCACGATCGATGACGTACTGTAAAAGCCGGCGGCCAAACGCTGAATGCTGGGCGCGCTCAACAAATCGCGCGATCGTCTCAAGATGAGACGTGCCGTATTCGGTGGGCGTTTGCGCCGTGGTTTGCGCTCATGCTCCGGATTCCGCGCGGAATCGGCGCCGAAGCGCCCGTGGCGGGTATGACAGCCCGGCGTCATGGCGTAAAATTTCCGCTTCCCTATGAAGTCATGCCACCCATGCCAACGCCTGCGGACAAATCGAACACGAAGGAAAGCGAGGGTGTTGCCGTCATCGATCGTGCTTGCGCCATTCTGTTCGCCTTCCGGCCGGACGATGACGCGCTCACGCTCGCCGAACTGGCGGCGCGCACGGGGCTTTACAAGAGCACGTTGTTGCGGCTCGCGGGCTCGCTGATCCAGCATCGCTTGCTGCTGCGTCTCGACGACGGCCGCTATCAGCTCGGTTCCGCCACTTTCATGCTGGGCGCCCTGTATCAGCGCAGCCTGAACCTCGGCGATATTCTGGTGCCGCTCATGCGCGAACTCGCCGAAATCAGCGGCGAAAGCGTGTCGTTCTATGTGCGCGACGAAGCGGTGCGGGTGTGTTTGCATCGCGTGGATTCGAAGCACGCGGTGCGCTTTCACGTGCGCGAAGGCGACGTGCTGCCGCTGGAAAGCGGCTCGGGCGGCCACGCATTGCTCGCCTTCGACGGCATGCCGGGCGCACCGTACGAGAAGATTCGCGAGGACTTCTACTGTGTGTCGATCGGCGAACGCGACCGGGAGACGGCGGGTATTTCCATGCCGGTATTCGGCGTGCGCCAAAGCCTGCGTGGCGTGGTGACGCTGGCCGGTCCGAGCTCGCGTATCGATCACGCGTTTCTCGAACGCAATCTCGGCGCGCTGTTCGATTGCGCCGCGCGCGCCACCGACGCCTTGGGCGGCGATTCGCGCGCCATGCGCAACGCGCAGCGGCGCGCGGCCGAAGTTCAGGACAAGTAGCTCAGGGCAAATAGCTCAGGGCAAATAGCTCAGGGCAAATAGCTCAAGGCAAATAGCTCAAGGCAAATGCCGCTCGGGCTTGCCGGTGTACGTGTAGGCCATCTGGCGCGGCATCGGACCTTTGTTGCGCTCTTTGCGTCCGCGCTGTTCCCATGCATGCGAGAGAATACCGACCGCGCGTGACAGGCAGAACACACCACGCGCCAACTCGGGCGCAAAGCCGAGTTCGGCGTAGATCACCGCGGTGGCGCCGTCGATATTCATCGGCACGGGCTTGCTTTTGCGGTTCATGAGCAGCGCTTCAATGCCGCGTGCGATCGCGGCATAGCGTCCGCTGATACGCTGCGCGCGGACATTCTCGTCCACTAGCGCGAGAAGCCGCGGCGCACGCGGATCGACCGGATGAAAACGATGCCCGAAGCCCGGCAGATATTTGCCGTGCGCCGCGATGAAGGCATCCACACCTTGTTCGACGGCGTTTTCCAACGTGGTGCCGGCTTGCATGCGCGCATCGATCGAGTCGTACAGTTCGACCGCCTGCTGACCGGCGCCGCCATGCACGTCGTCGAGCGCGTTGATCGCCGAGGCCATCGCGCCGTTCAGCGGCAAGCCGCAACTGGTCGCAATCCGCGAGATCGCAATCGATGGCGCATGCGGGCCATGATCCACCGACGACACCAGCGCCGCTTCGAACAAACGCGCTTGCGCGGCGTCGGGCAGTTCGCCGCGCAGCATCAGCCAGATCATCTGCGGAAAGCTGATGTTGCCGATCAGCTCCTGAATCGGGAACCCGCGCACGTTGATCGAGCCCGGATGAATGTCGATGATCGACGTGCTCCAATAATCGGCAGCAAGCTTCGCTGCGTCGAATGCTTGCGTCATGTTCAGATCACTCCTTCGGCGCGTAGTTGGTCGATGTGTGCGTCGTCGTAACCGAGCGCGGCGAGTTGTTCATGCGTGTGAGCCGAGAGAACCGGCGCGGGCGTGCTCGGCGCCGTGTCCGCGTCGTGCAGACGAAAACCCGCGCGGGTCACGCGCTGGCGGTCCGTGTTGGCGTCGGCGGCAAATTCGCGGATGAAGCCGCGCGACTCCAGATGCGGATGCGCGAGAATCTCCGGCACCGACATCACGCGGCCAGCCGGCACGCCGGCTTCGAAGAAACGCGCTTCCCAGTTCGCGGCGCTATCGTGCGCGAGTGCCGCTTCGATCTCCGCTTTCAATGCCGCGCGATTCAGCTTGCGGGCGTTGCGCTCGGAAAAACGCGGATCGTCGAGCAGATCGGCGCGGCCGATTAACTGACACAAGCTCGCGAACTGTTTGTTTTCGTTGGCGGCGATATTGAGCGGGCCGTCGCCGGTTTTGAAAGTGCCCGACGGCGCGGCGGTGAAGTTCTCGTTGCCCATTGGCGTCGGCGTGACGCCGGCGTTCAGGAAGTTCGAGACGACCCAGCCCATGGTTGCGAGCGTGGCTTCGAGCATCGACACGTCGAGCATGCGGCCGTGTCCCGTGGCGCGCGCGTCGAGCAACGCGGCGCAAATGCCGAACGCCGCGGTGAGACCGCCCACTGTGTCCGACACCGGATAGCCGACGCGCAACGGTGCGCTGTCGGCATCGCCGGTCACGCTCATCACGCCGGAGATGCCCTGAATGATCTGGTCGTAAGCAGGGCGCTTTGAAAACTCGCCGTCCATGCCGAAGCCGGAGATCGCGCAATACACGAGCTTCGGATTGACCTCGCGCAGCGCCTCGAAATCGAGGCCGAGACGCGTCATCACGCCGGGCCGGAAATTTTCGACCAGCACGTCCGCGGTTTCGACGAGCTCGCGCAAAATCGCCTTGCCGCGCGGGTCTTTCAGATTGAGCGTAAGCGACTGCTTGCCCGCGTTCACAGCGACGAACGAGGCGCCCATATTGCGCGCCGACGCGTCCTTGTCGGCGCCGAGGCGCCGCGCCAGATCGCCGCCTTCCGGGTGTTCGACCTTGATCACTTCAGCGCCGAGCAACGCGAGTTGATACGCGCAAAACGGCCCGGCCAATACATTCGATAAGTCCAGTACGCGGACTCCAGCCAACGGCAGCGTCATCTTTAAAGCCTCTTGTTCAAAATACGATGCGACGCAGTTCAATGCGAAATTTCGTCGAGATTGCGATGGTTGGTCCGCGGTCCGAAGATGCCGATTGCGCCCATCACCATCACCATCGACGCGCTGATCAGCGCGAACACACCGCTTACACCGAAGTGACGCAGCGCGAACGCGATCATGAAGCCGGAGAACATCGCCGACAGGCGCGACATCGAGTAGACGAAGCCGACGGCGCGCGCCCGCAAACGCGTCGGGAAGAGTTCGGTCTGATACGCGTGATAGCCGACCGAGAGCAGCGTGCCGCTCAGTGTGATCAGCACGCCGAGCGTCATCAGCATGGCGGGCGAGGTTTGCGTCGCGAACAGGCTGCCGAACACGGCAATGCCGAGCGCCGACAACACGATCAACGTCTTCCGTTCGATGCGGTCCGCGATCGCCATGCCGATCAGCGGCCCGAACGGATTCGAAACCGCAATCACGAACGAGTACAGCAGACTGTGCGTGATCGTCACGCCTTTGGAGACGAGCAGCGTCGGCACCCACGAGGCGAAGCCGTAGAAACCGATCGCCTGGAACAGATTGAAGACGAGCATGGTGATCGCGCGTTTGCGATACGGCGGCTGCCAGATTTCGCGGAAGGCGGCCTTGGTGGTCGCCGGTTCGACAGTCGGCACGGCGGGCGGCAGAGGTTTGCCGTATTGCGCGGCGACTTTCGCTTCCAGCGCCTGCAGCACTTGCTCGGCTTCGGCGGCGCGGCCTTGCTGCGCGAGCCAGCGCGGGCTTTCCGGCACGCGTCGGCGAATTGCCCACACCACCACCGCGCCCAACGCGCCGATGATCACGACCCAGCGCCAGCCGTCGAGTCCGAACGGCGTGAGGGGCACCAGCCACCACGCGAGAAACGCGACCGACGGCACCGCGGTGTACTGCACCAGATGAACGAACGCAAAGGCACGGCCACGCAAATGTTTCGGCACGAGTTCGCTGACGTACGTATCGATCGTCACCAGCTCGACGCCCACGCCGATGCCGGCAATCAGACGCCACAGATTGATGGCCGGCGCCGTGCTTTGCAGCGCCATGATTAGCGTCGCGGCGGAGTACCACAGCAGCGAAATAGTGAACACCGTCTTGCGGCCGTAGCGGTCGGCCATGCCCGCCAGAAAGAACGTGCCGACGAAAAGCCCGGCAAACGACGCCGCCACGAACGCGCCGAGTCCGGACACGCCGAAGAACGACGCGGTCGTTGTCGAGTAGACACCGCTTTTGACGAGGCCGGGGCCGACGTACGCGGTGAAAAACAGATCGTAGAACTCGAACCAGCCGCCGATGGACAGCAGGAAAACCAGCATCCACACGGCACGCGTCGCGGGCAGGCGGTCGATGCGCGCGTTGACGCCGGGCGTGGGCTCCGGCGCGCCGGCGCTTGAATGGGGCGACGCGCCGGGCGTGTCGATCGGCAGGCTTGCCATGAAATCCTCCTTCGGGTGTCTTTCGTCAGCGTCGTTCTGTTAGAAAGAACGACGTTCTGTTTAATGAGTGTGGCGAGATTAGTCCGTGCGGCCGACGTCAGGAATCCGGGTTTTTACCTGGAGAGAGGGGAAAGTCGCTTGCGGACGGGCGTTGGCGCAGCAAGCGCGCCCGCCCGTCCGCCGCGTGGGCGGTTCGCTGCTTTACGTGGCCATGCGTTGAAGCATGGCCAGCAGCGTGTCGAACGAAAGCGGCTTGCGCGCGTATTCGATGACGGGATTCGGTTGCACGGGGATATCGGCGGCCGCGCTGCACAGAATGATCGGAATGGCACGCAGATCAGGATCGGCGTTCAACGCCGCGCACAGTTGCAGCCCTGACATGACCGGCATCATGCAGTCCGACACGATGATGTCGGGCCGGGTCTTGCGTATCTGCTCGAGCGCGGCGGCCCCGTTCGACGCCGTCAGCACGGTGTAGCCGTGCCGCTCCAGCAACAGCCGCCAGACTGTCAGGATGTCGAACTCGTCGTCCACGACCAGAATGGTTTTCATGGGCGGCTAGGTGTTTCGTCGCGGCGGCAGCGTGGCCGTCAGGCCGGCCGCCGAATACAGGCTGGCGGGGCTCCCCGAGTTTTCGCTCACGTCGAGGCCTTGAGACGAAATCACAAGCTCGCGCAACGAAGTGTCGTGGGCGCTTTCACGCTGCTTGACCACGGAAATCATGCGCCGCAGACCCGCTTCCGTTTCGGCGTAACGCAGCAGCACGAGGTTCTCGGTCAGGGCCGAAACCCGCACGCTCTTCGCGTGGCCGGGGTCGGCGTAAAGCGGCAACTCTTCTGTAAGGAGCGTGGTGACGCAGGCCTCGCGAAGCTGGTGCAGCAGCGCATTCAGGAACAGGCCAAAGCGCTCGGTGCGCAACGCGGAATCGCGGAAACCTTCTACCCCGTCGATGACGATGCGCGACGCGCCGATCTTCTTGGCCGTGGCGAGCGCGGTGGCCGCGAGTTCGTCGACGGCCAGTTCAATGGCCGGTTGCCACTGGATCACGAGCCGGCCGTCCTCGTGCGCGTCCGTCAGTCCGATCGACACGGCCTCCGCTTTGCCGATCAGCCGCTGCGGCCCTTCGTAAAAGCCAAGGTACACGCAGCGTTCGCCGCGCGCGACGCCGGCCGCGAGAAATTGCAGACAGAGCAACGTCTTGCCGACGCCCGACGGCCCGATCAGCGTGGTCGTGGAGCCTTGCGCAAAGCCGCCGCCGAGCAGGCCGTCGAGATGCGGAAGGCCGAAGCCGAGACGCGCTTTCAGATCGACCGGACCCGGCGGCAGAGCAGATTGCGCTTCCAGGCGCGGGAACATCAGGAGCCCGCTTTCGGCAATGCGGAAGAAATGCTTGCCCATCAGATGATTGCGCGCGCGCATCTTGTGGACTTCGATTTCGCGCGCGCGGCGCATGCCGTCGTTGAATCGGTTCAGCTCGATCAGGCCATCGACCAGCGTATGTTCCGGATGCGGTTCGTTGCCGGAGAGCGGGGCAAGCAGCAAGGTCGTGCAATCCATCGCCGCGACCAGCGCATTCAACTCATGGATGAACTTGGACAGCGACAGCTCGGTCTCGCTGAATTCACGCGCGCTACGAAAGCCGTCGATGATCATCAGGCTCGGGCGGTAATCGTAAATGCTCGAGGCAATCAGCTTGAGGAAGCCGTCGAGACCGTCCTGCATCAGTTCGTGATAGCCGGACACGAACAGCATCTGCTGGGCGACCGCTTTCTCGTCGAAAAAGCTCAGGCCCTTGAGATGACCCAACAGCTTGTCGTGCGATTCGGCGATCAAGGTCATGTACAGCACCTTCTCGCCCTGGCTTACACGATGAAAACCAATCTGGCTCGACAGAATCGTCTTGCCGGCGCCGGCCATGCCTTCCAGCAGGTACACGCCGCCGCGGACCAGACCTCCGCCCAGGATCTCGTCGAGACCGGGGACGCCCGTTTCCACGTTGGATCGGGAAGATGTCTGAGATTCGTGGTTAGTCATTGTCGAAGTGTCATTTCAAAGTGCGGAGAAGCGACGGCTCGTAAGGAATCGTCTATTGCTCAACTCCTCTAATTAGCAAGCCGCGTTCCCGCTCCGGGGCGGCAATGCTGCGCGTCGGCATGAGATGCAGGGGATTCTACCTGGCGGCGACGCGCTTGGCGAACGGCACGCAGGCGTGCGGTTCGCGGTCGTTCGAGGCAGTGGAGTGGCGCGTTGCCGACCGCCGGAGTGGCGGCGAACTTTTCAACGCGATGTAAGCAGAGGGAGATTCAGACAACGCCTCGCGCATGCAATTCGTGCAAAGGTGCACCGCATGCGCGAGGCGCTTACAGCGAGGCGGGCCGACAACCCGCTTTCGATTCAACTACAAACGAAACTACTCGCGGCGTTGACGTCGCCGCCCTGATAGCGCGCCACTTTCGGATACGCGCAAAGTGGCCGCGTGCGTCCCGCGCCCCAACCGGCAGGCACGTCCGTGTTCGGCACGACATTGCTCGCGTCGCGCGCGGTGGCGACCACGCTGTCCGGCGCTTTGCCCTGTTCGACCCACGCGACGAGCGGCGTGAGCATGTCGAACTGGTCGGTGCTCGGTCCACCGCTGCAGTGGTTCATGCCGGCAATGGTGTAAAGACGGGCGAAGTTAGAAGCGTCGCCGCCGTTTGCCGTCGTGAGCCGCTGATACCAGTCAGTCGTGTCGTTCGATGAAAACACCGGGTCGCTCGTGCCGTGATAAACCATCAGCTTCGCTCCGCGCTGCTTCAATGCGCTCAGGTTGGTTTCGTCGGGCGGCGTCATGAAGGACCACGCCGACTCGCTATACGTGCCGCTGGTGGCGAAGATCTTCGGCGCGTCGGTGTCCATGCTGAAGTTCAGCGCGTACGCCGACAACTGGCTCAACACGGAAGCGCTTTGCGGTGGCGTGGTGAAGGTGAAGGCGGCTGCGGCCGGATCGAGTGTGATCGAGTTGGCCTGCTTCCATGCCGACCAGCCCGGGCCGAGTCCGGCGTCGTATGGGAAGCTCGCATACAGGGCTGTGCCTGCGCTGTTGCGCGCGCCGGAGAACACATTGCCGATGGCGTCCTTTTGCGCGCCCGTCAAACACGTGCCGTCGCGCACGTTGTTCGTGCAGGTCGGGACATCGGTGGCGAGGCTGAAATTTGCCTGGCATGCCTTGATATCCTGAATGAGGCCGTCGCTGGCGCCGTCGAGCGCGTCGCACTTGGCCAGTATTTTCGACGCCACCATTTGACGTTCTGCCGCGGTAAAGCCGGTTGTGATATCGGGCAGGCCGTTCGACGTTGTCGCGGTCGCCACTTTCGCGAGCTGCTGCGCGCTCCACATTTCGCCGACGGCCGCCTTCGGCAGATGAAAGCCCGGATCGCCCGCAATGATGCCGTCATATTCCGCCGACGAGCGTGCCGCCGCGACCATTGCATGACGTCCACCGTTGGAGCAGCCGTCGAAGTAGCTGCGGTCCGGTGCCTTGCCGTAAGCGAGCTTGATGACCTGCTTGGCCATCGGCGTGAGCGTGGCGACTGCGTTGTAGCCGTAGTCGATGCGCGCTTGCGGGTCGAGACCGAACAGCGGATTTTGCGCCGAGCTGTGCCCCGCATCCGAGCTGATGACCGCGAAGCCCATATTGAGCGCGTCGCTCGTGGGACCGCCGCCGCCGATCTCGCCGGTGGCCGTGACCACGTTGCCGTCGAGGCCACCGTTGGCCTGATAGAAGAAACGCCCGTTCCATGCGATCGGCAGGCGCATTTCGAAGCCGATCGCGTAGGTCTTGCCGTCGACACTGCTGACGCGTTGATTCATGCTGCCTTGAATCAGACAGTGTTCGGCGATCGGTTTGCCGGCTACTTTCAGCGTGCCTGCCGCGATGTCCGTCACCGTGGTGAAGACCGTATTGGCGAATGTGAGCTTCGCGGCGAGCGCCGCGCAATTGCCGGCGAGCGTGCCAGGCGTGGCGGCGCTCAGTTGCGGCAACGCGGCGGTGTTGGCGCTGGTGCCCGCGCTGCTGCCGAGATCGTTGCCGCCGCACGCGGCTAGTGTGAGCGCCGCAGCCGCTGCGAGCGCGATAGAGGTGCATTTCATGCAGTGTCTCCTAGAACGAATGACGAACGCCGACCATCACGCCGGTCTGGCCGGTGCCTGCCGCGGGCGTCGTGCCGCCGCCGCCGGCGCTGACCGAGTAGCGCGCTTTCGCGCTGTTGCCGAGGTACGAACCTTGGGCGTAGACAGCGGTGCGCTTCGAAAGCAGATAGGTGGTGCGCAGGGTGCCCATCGTGGCGCGGGTGTCGTGCTCGCTATTGGTGATGTGATAGACCTCGCCGTCGACGATGAAGGCAGGCGTCACGTAGTACGACGCGGCGACGAAGAACAGATTCGAGCGCACGCTCGCAATCGTGTCCGCCGCCGGCTCGACGCGGCGGTTGAGCCATCCCACGCCGAGTTTTGCCTTGCCGAGATTCGCGTAGGCGCTCACATGCGCGCGGATGTCCTTGTCGCCGGCGCTGGTGAGCGGAGTCGGCGCGATGCCGTCGAAGAAGTTCGCCGCCGCGGTGCTGCCGCCACGCTGCTCTTCATACGACGCCGCGACGCCGAAGAGCGGCGCGTCGTACTTCAGCATGACTGACCATTCGCGGCATTGGGTTGCCTGTCCGGCGACCGAACCGGTGCACGTGCCCTGGCCCGGCGAGTTGCCGGTGCCGGCGGAATCGCGGCCGAACGAGTAATTCGCGCCGAGCGTCACGCCCGCATAACTGCCGAGGTAGACCACCGAGTTGTCGGCGCGGGCGTTGGGCACATAGGCGTCGAGCGAGCCCAGACCATAGATGTCCGGGCCGATCAGGTCCGCGCCCATCAGCGCGAGGTACGTCATCGTGTACTGGCGGCCGAACGAGACCGTGCCGTATGGGCTCTTGATACCGACGAATGCCTGACGGCCGAACAGCCGCCCGCCCTGGCCGAGGTCACCGGCTCGCACATTGAAGCCACTTTCCAGCGTGAAGACCGCGCTATAGCCGCCACCCAGGTCTTCATTGCCGCGCAGCCCCCAGCGCGAAGGCAATTCGCCCGTGACCGACGGCATGCGGAACACGCTCTTGCCCGCGGCGTTCGCGTGCGAAACGTATTCGATGCCGGTATCGACAATGCCGTAGAGCGTCACGCTCGATTGGGCCGCTGCGGCGCCGTTGACGGTGCACAGTGCGCCGCAGAGTAAAAGACGTGCGGATGCTTGCATGAAGGGTGTCTCCGAACCGTTGAATGAATGTGTGTGTTGTTGTTGAATTTTTTGTGCGGACGGTCAGTCGTCGGCGCGCGGGCGGCGTAGCAGGAGCAGCGCGGCTGCTGCGGCGATCAGCGTGACGGGAATGCTTGCGCCGATTACGGTCGATGAACTGCGCCCCATCGCCAGCAATTGACCCGCGGCCAGCGGCCCGACCACCGAGCCGACGCGGCCCACCGCCACCGCCGCGCCGACGCCGGTGCCGCGCATGGCCGTCGGATAAAACGCAGCGGACAGCGCATACAGCACCGATTGGCCGCCGATCACGAACATCCCCGCGAAGAAGGCCGAGGCCGCCAGCGCGCCGAAGCCGGGCGCCATCGAAAGCGCCGCGAGCGACGCGATGATCCCGACATACATGCCCGCCACCACCACGCCCGAGCGCATGCGGTCCATCAACATGCCGATGCACAACGCGCCGATGCCGCCGCCGATGTTGAAAAAGATCTGCACGTAGCCGACCTGCGCGCGCGTCAGACCGCTTGCCGCCATCAAAGAGGGCAGCCAGTTGAGCAGGAAGTAGAGGACGATCAGCGTGCAGAAGTAGCTGACCCAGATCTGCACGGTGGAGAGGCCACGTGTGCCGCCGAACAGGATTTCACCGACCGGTGCCGGTTTGGCGTGGCCATCGCGCGATGCTTGCGTGAACGCCTTCGAATCCGCGAGAAACACGAGCAGCAGTGGCACCAGCACCAGCGGTCCCGCGCCGCCGACGTAGAAGATGTGGCGCCACTCGGTGTCGCCCGCACTTAGCACGCCGATCACCGACGCGATCACACCACCGAACGGAATGCCGCAATACATCACACTCACGGCGGTGCTGCGCGCACGCGGCTCGACCGCTTCCGACGACAACGCGATCAGGTTCGGCAATGCGCCACCGAGTCCGATACCTGTCAGCAGCCGCACAATCACGAGCGTGTGAAAGTCGCTCACTAGCGCGGTCATGATCGACAGCAGGCCGAACAGGCAGGCGGAGATCACGAGCACGCGCTTGCGGCCGATGCGGTCGGCGAGCCGCCCGCCGAACATCGCGCCAGGCAGCAGGCCGAAGGTGCCGGCGCTGAACGCCAGGCCCATCTGCGCGACCGAGAGGCCGAACTCGCGCGCCATGCGCGGCGCGGCGACGCCGACCGACTGCAGGTCGAGCCCTTCGAGCAGGGCAATCGCAAAACACAATCCGAGGGTGACGAAGGCGCCTGTCCGGCTGGACGTTGCCGGTAGCGCAGTGCCTTCGGTCGAATTCAATGTTCCGGCTCTTTTCACGTTAGTGATCCTTATTAAATGGCGTGGTTTTCCGGTTTCGCTGGAAGTCAGCAGATGCCGAGTCGCCGTCGTGCATGCCAGACGGGTTTGGCATGCGGGCGTCAGATCATCGTCGAGGCCACGATGGAATACCCTGCAGCAGCGCAGCAATCACCGCCGCGCGCGGCGCATCGTTTCGATGGCCAGACGACGGTGCATTTGCTTCGAGGCGATGCGGCGCGTCTCCACACGCCGCATCGTGGACTGGATTTAATATCAGGTAGGCTGATAACACAAGCGCAAATTGTTCGGTGAAAACACCTAGCAATTCGGCGAGGCGGCCAGCGGATCTAGCCGCGCAGATTACGAACGAAAGTTTCGAGGTGGGTCTGCACCGCGCCGGCGGCGTCGAGTTCGATGCCTTCCATCATCTGCTTCTCGATGGCCTTGACGGCCTGCTCGCATTCGCGCAACACGGCGCGCCCTTCGTCCGTCAGTCGCAGCAGCACGATGCGGCCGTGCGTCGGGTCCGGTTCGCGGCTTACCCAGTTGCGGCTTGCCATCGCATTCATCACCTCATTGGCCGACTGCGGCGTGATGAAGGAACGCTCGGCGACCTGTGCGTTGGATGCTTGCCCTTTGGCTTCGAGCACGGAAAGCGCGGTGAATTGCGCGAGCGTCAGGCCGAGCGGCGCGAGCGCTTCGGTCATACGGCGCCGCAGGATGCGGTCGAGACTGCCGATCACATAGGTCAGGCGCAGGCTGGAACGGCGAGTGCGTGTGGCGGTCGGCTCGGCAGGCGAGTTTTGATTTTTGCTCATCGTGGGCAGAAGGTTCGGTCTATCCCGCATCTTAGCGCGCCTCGACGGAAATTCCGCCGCTAGGGGTTTGCACCGAGCGGGCGATTTTCCACTTTACATATCAGGCAGCCTGATATTAAATGTGTTCATCAGGCCGCGGTCGCGGCCAACGTTCACGGAGAAAGCAGATGAGTTATGAAGGCCGTTGGAAAACCGTCAAGGTCGATGTCGTGGAAGGAATCGCATGGGTCTCGTTCAATCGACCTGAGAAGCGCAACGCGATGAGCCCCACGCTGAACAAGGAAATGATCGAGGTGCTCGAAGCCGTTGAGCTGGACGCGGAAGCCCAGGTTCTGGTACTCACCGGCGAAGGCGACGCGTGGACTGCCGGCATGGACCTGAAGGAATATTTCCGCGAAGTCGACGCGGGCCCCGAAATCCTGCAGGAAAAGATTCGCCGCGACGCGTGCCGGTGGCAATGGCAACTGCTGCGCATGTACGCGAAGCCGACCATCGCGATGGTCAATGGCTGGTGCTTCGGTGGCGGATTCTCGCCGCTGGTGGCGTGCGACCTCGCGATTGCCGCCGACGAAGCCGTGTTCGGCCTCTCCGAAATCAACTGGGGCATTCCGCCGGGCAACCTGGTGAGCAAAGCAATGGCCGATACCGTCGGGCATCGTCAGGCGCTGTATTACATCATGACGGGCGAGACGTTCACCGGGCAGGAAGCGGCGCAGATGGGCCTCGTCAACAAGAGCGTGCCGCGCGCCGAGCTGCGCGAAGCTACGCGTGCGCTCGCCGGCAAACTGCTCGAGAAGAATCCGGTGGTGTTGCGAGCCGCCAAGCAGGGTTTCAAGCGTTGCCGCGAACTGACGTGGGATCAGAACGAAGACTATCTGTACGCCAAGCTCGATCAGGCGCAATTGCGCGATCCCGAAGGCGGCCGCGAACAGGGCCTCAAGCAGTTCCTCGACGACAAGGCGATCAAGCCCGGTCTGCAAACGTACAAGCGCTAATCGGTCGCATCGGCGTGGACTTCGGTTCACGCACTACGGTGAGTGATGCAGCGAGAGAGACAGCGAGGAGACGACGGACATGCATGAAGTGACTTTGTTGATCGGCGGCGAAAGCCGCGGCGCATCGGACGGCAAGACGTTCGAGCGGATCAATCCCGCGAGCGGCCAGACTGCTTCGCGTGCGGCGGCGGCCACGTTGGCCGATGCCGACGCCGCGGTTGAAGCGGCCGCGCGGGCCTTTCCGGCCTGGTCGGCGCTGGCACCGACCGAGCGTCGCAAGCGTTTGCTGGCGGCAGCGGATCTGATGGACGCCCGCACCGCGCAGTTCATCGAAACCGGCGTCGCCGAAACGGGCGCAATGCCGAACTGGTACGGCTTCAACGTCATGCTGGCCGCCAACATGCTGCGCGAAGCCGCGGCCATGACCACGCAGATCGACGGCGACGTGATTCCGTCCGACGTGCCGGGTAGTCTCGCGATGGCGGTGCGCCAGCCATGCGGCGTGGTGCTCGGCATGGCGCCGTGGAACGCGCCGGTGATTCTCGGCACGCGGGCCATTGCGATGCCGCTCGCGTGCGGCAACACGGCCGTGCTCAAGGCATCAGAAGGTTGTCCGGGCGTGCATCGGTTGATCGGCAGCGTGCTGCAGGAAGCCGGGCTCGGCGATGGCGTCGTCAACGTGATCACGCATTCCGCCGAAGACGCGCCGGCGATCGTGGAGCGGCTGATTGCGCATCCGGCGGTACGTCGGGTGAATTTCACCGGATCGACGCGAGTGGGGCGCATCGTCGCGCAGCATGCGGCGCTGCATCTGAAGCCGGCGTTGCTCGAACTCGGCGGCAAGGCGCCGGTCGTGGTGCTCGGCGATGCCGATCCGGATGCGGCCGTCGCAGGCATCGCGTTCGGCGCGTTTTTCAACCAGGGGCAGATTTGCATGTCGACGGAGCGCGTGATCGTCGACCGGAAGATTGCGGATGCGCTGGTGGAGAAACTCGCGGCGAAAGCGCGAAGCCTGAAAGCCGGCGACCCGGCCGCTGCGGATTCCGTACTCGGTGTGCTCGAAAGCGCGGCTGCCGCGCGGCGTATCAAGGCGTTGATCGAAGACGCGCATGAGAAGGGCGCGCGGTTGCCGGTCGGCTGCACGGTCGAAGGCGCTGTGATGCAACCGGTGATTGTCGACGGCATTACGCCTGCAATGAAGCTGTATGCGGAAGAATCGTTCGGGCCGGTGGTGACGGTGCAACGCGTGGATGGTGACGAAGAAGCGATTCGAATCGCCAACGACAGCGAATATGGACTCTCAGCAGCGGTATTCAGTCGCGATGTGTCGCGCGCGTTGAACGTCGCGAAGCGCATTGAATCGGGCATCTGCCATATCAACGGTCCGACCGTGCACGATGAAGCGCAGATGCCGTTCGGCGGCGTGAAGAAAAGCGGCTACGGGCGATTCGGCAGCAAGGCGTCGATTGCCGAGTTCACGGATCTGCGTTGGATCACGATTCAAACCGGACCGCGGCACTATCCGATTTGATCGTTGCGATCGCGATTTCCACTCTGATCGATAGGAGACAGGCTTTGCATTCCGAGCCGATACAACCGAATACCCCCGGTGCGCCGATGCGCTACCGGGCGACGACGATCGGCGCTTCATCATTGCACACGCAGCGCCAGGGCGACACGTGGTATCTGCGCGCGGCAGAACCGCTCGGCGGGCATCCGCAACGTATGACGGAACGGCTCGCGAGCGGCGCGCAAGCGCATCCCGACCGATGGCTCGCGGCGCGTCGCGGCAGCGACGGTCAATGGATCGGCCTGAGCTACGCAAAGGCGTTGCAAAGCGCTCGCGCAATCGGCCAGGCGCTCCTCGCGCGCGAACTTTCCGCTGAACGGCCCATCGTGATTCTGTCGGGCAACGATCTCGAACATCTGCAACTTGCGCTCGGCGCAATGTGGGCCGGCGTTCCCTATGCCGCGATTTCGCCGGCCTATGCGCTTGCTTCCGGCGACTTCGGCAAGCTGCGCCATACGATCGACCTGCTGACGCCAGGTCTCGTGTTTGCAAGCAGCTACGATACGTTCGCCAAGGCAATCGAGGCGGTCGTGCCGGCCGATGTCGAAGTAATTGCCGCCAACTTGCCACGAGAACAGCGGACCGCGCGTAGCTTGACTTCGTTCGGCGACCTGCTGAACACAACGCCCACTACGGTCGACTCAGTTCACGCCACGGTAAGCCCGGACGCGATCGCCAAATTCCTTTTCACCTCGGGTTCGACCAAACTGCCGAAAGCGGTGCCGACCACCCACCGCATGCTATGCAGCAACCAGCAGATGCTGCTCGAAACGTTCCCCGAGTTCGCGAAGGAGCCACCGGTGCTGGTCGACTGGCTGCCGTGGAATCATACGTTCGGCGGCAGTCATAACGTGGGCATCGCGCTCTACAACGGTGGCACGCTCTATATCGACGACGGCAAACCGGTCAACGGCAAGTTCGAGGAAACGCTGCGCAATCTGCGCGAGATCGCCCCGACCATCTACTTCAACGTGCCGAAGGGTTGGGAGGAACTGGCGATCGCGCTGGAGCGCGACGAGCAATTGCGCGAGACTTTTTTCTCGCGCGTGAAGGTGTATTTCTTCTCCGGTGCCGGCTTGTCGCAAGCGGCGTGGGACAGGCTCGAACGCGTCACTGAGACGTATTGCGGCGAGCGGATACGCATCATGGCCGGACTTGGTATGACGGAGACGTCGCCGTCGTGTCTGTTCACCACGGGGCCGATCATGCGCGCGGGCTATGTGGGCCTGCCCGCGCATGGTTGCGAAGTCAAACTCGCGCCGGTCGGCGACAAGCTCGAGGCGCGTTATCGCGGGCCGCACGTCATGGCCGGGTACTGGCGTGCCGACGCGGCCGAGTTGGAGAACGTCTTCGACGAAGAAGGCTACTTCCGCAGCGGCGACGCACTGCGCTTTGTCGACATGGCGCAACCGGAACTTGGGTTGTTGTTCGATGGGCGCATTGCCGAGGACTTCAAGCTGAGTTCGGGCACTTTCGTGAGCGTCGGCCCGATGCGGGCGCGCGTGATTTCTGAAGGCGCACCGTATGTGCAGGACGTGGTGGTCGCCGGCATGAATCGCGACGATGTGGGGCTGCTGGTCTTCCCACGTCTCGACGATTGCAAGCGGCTGGCTCGTTTGCCCGTTTCGGCGAGCGCGCAAGAGGTGGTCGAAGCACCCACCGTGCGCGCGCACTTCGCGGCTCTGCTCGACACGCTCAATCGCGGTGCCACGGGCGGCGCGACCACCATTGCGCGGCTGCGGCTCATGGACGTCGCGCCGTCGCTCGATCTCGGTGAGATCACCGACAAAGGCTCGATCAATCAACGCGCGGTGTTGACGCATCGCGCCGCGCTCGTCGAGGCGATGTATGACGCGGCACAGCGCGATCCCGCGGTGATCGTCGCGAGTGCATGCGGCGCGACGTGACGCGTGCGCCGCAGGATCAGACAGGAAAGGCTAGATGAATCTCGACCAACTCGTCGCAATCGACACTCACGTGCACGCGGAAGTTTCGTGCTGCCAGCCGCCGGATCTGTTCGGCAAGGAATTGGACGATGCCGCCGACAAGTACTTCGGCACCGTGCTGAAACTCGGCCGGCGGCCGACGATTCCCGAGACCATCGAACACTATCGCGAGCGCAAGATCGGCTTCGTGATGTTCACCGTGGACTGCGAAGCGAACCTCGGACGGCGGCGCATCCCAAACGAGGAGATCGCCGAATTCGCGCAGAAAAACAGCGACATCATGATTGCCTTCGCGAGTATCGATCCGCACAAGGGCAAGATGGGAGTGCGTGAGGCGCGCAAGCTGATCGAGGAATACGGTGTGCGCGGTTTCAAGTTTCATCCCACGATGCAGGCGTTTTTCGCCAACGACCGGCTTGCTTATCCGCTCTACGAACTGATCGCCGAACATCGGCTCACGGCGGTTTTTCACAGCGGCCATTCCGGCATGGGGTCGGGCATGCGAGGCGGCGGCGGACTGCGCCTGAAATATTCGGAGCCGATTCATCTCGACGACGTCGCGGCGGATTTCCCCGATATGAACATCGTGATCGCGCATCCGTCGTGGCCGTGGCAGGAGCAGGCGTTGTCGATCGCATTGCATAAGCCCAACGTCTATATCGACCTGTCCGGCTGGTCGCCGAAATATTTCTCGCCCGAGCTGATTCGCCACGCCAATACGGTGCTCAAGCGCAAGATGCTGTTCGGTTCGGATTTTCCGCTGATCCAGCCGGACCGCTGGCTGGAGGATTTCAGGCAGGTCGGTTTCAGGGAAGAGGTGCAGCCTTTGATTCTCAAGCAGAACGCGGTCGGCCTGCTGGGGCTTCAGAACGACACCTAAAAGCGTTGGTGGGTAGCAGTGCAGGTCCACTGCGCACGGCAGAGGCGCTTCGCCGTATACAATTCGGCAGCGCCTGATTTTTGCCTGTTTTTTTGCCCAATACCGACCTGATCCCATCCATGCCGAATCCGACCCGGGCCTTCCTTCTTGGCCCGCTCCTGAAAGGCGTTTCACGCTCCTTCTATCTCACCCTGCGCGTGCTGCCCGTCGGGATGCGCGATCCGATCGGACTCGCCTACCTGCTGGCACGCGCGGCCGATACGATTGCGGACACCTCGCTGATCTCGCCGGAACAACGCCTCGCCTTGCTGTTGTCGCTGCGTGCTCAGGTGAATGGCGCAACCGACGACGGCGCGCTGTTCCAGCGCATGGCCGCCGAAGTGGCGGGGCAGCAGATCCAGTCGGACGAGAAAGTGCTGCTCGAATCGCTCGGCCCTGCGCTCGATGTGTTGTCGCAGCTGAGCGAATCGGATCGCAAGGCCGTGCGCGAGATCGTCTCGACGCTGACCGAAGGCATGGAGTTCGATCTTCGCACCTTCCCCGACGAACGTTCCGGTCAGATCGCGTCGCTGCGCGAATACGACGAACTCGACCGCTATACGTATCTGGTGGCGGGCTGCGTCGGCGAATTCTGGACCACCATGACCTACGCGCACATGCCAGGCACGCTGAAGGAGCGGCCCGAGACGATGGCACGGCGCGGCGTGCGGTTCGGCAAGGCGCTGCAAATGACCAACGTGTTGCGCGATTGCGGCAAGGATTTGCGAATTGGCCGTTGTTATTTGCCGCAGACCCTGCTCGACCAATATGGCCTAAGCGCGCAGGATCTGCTGCTGCCGGCCAATTCGGTGCGTGCCCGGCCGCTGATGGTCGAACTTCTGCGCAAGACACTCGATCATTTCCGCGAAGCCCTCGATTACACGCTAGCGATTCCCGCGTTTTCCGTGCGTTTGCGGCTCGCATGTTTGTGGCCGATTCTGATCGGTCTCGAGACGTTGATCCTGCTCGCGGACAACAGCGCCTGGCTCGATCCGCAGAAAGTATCCAAGGTGCGACGCAATAGGGTGTATCAGATCATCGCGTCGTCGCTGTTGCTGGTGCCTTCGAATGCGCTGGTGCGCAATGCCATCGAACAGCGAATCAGGCAGATCGAAGCCCGGCTATGAGGGTGATGGAACACGCGGTGTGTCAGCGAAGCATTCAGGAGTTCCATTTTCTACGGGCAAGACCGGATCGATCCACGCCGTATAACGGACTGCGTGAAAGCGTGACCTGATTTAATCTGCATCATGGAATAGCCATCGATCGGGAAACCCCTAGGACCGTGTATCCATGGTTCGCGTTAGTCTCTTCAAAAGAGGAGGCGAACCATGAGACAAGCGTTCAATATTGCCGTAGTGCTGTTGCTAGGCTATCTGATGGCAGATAGGGCGCTGATGCGTGCGCAAGCGGGAGAGATCGGGACAATAACGTGTCACCAGGGGGCTGAGCTGGTCAAATCGAACGCGCTGAAAAAAGGCTTTGGAGACATCGGGGCCAGCAGTCAGGGCGAGAATTTCCTCTCGAGCTGTCTCGTCACCGGGCGCGGTCAAGTGGGCGATCTGGTCGCACGCGACTGACGCGGGTCACCGGACCCACTATCTGAAACCGGCACGTAGTCCGCCATTGCGGGCGCCGTTTCGATACTGACAAAGGCGCTGCCGAACAAGGCGCCAATAAAAAGCGCCCGGACCGTGAAGGGTCCAGGCGAAGCCATCGGGAGCCCGATGACGGAGGTAACCAATACACCACTGGCCCGCGATCGGATACTCGGTCGCGGGCCAGTTCGTTTTGAATCATTGCGCACCGGTTACTGGTGCGCGAGGCGGTCAATCGCCGCGCAAAACTTGGCGCTAGTGCAGTTCGACTCGCCGAATGGCTGGTTACGGTCGGGTTACTGCTTGATTACCGCGCGACGCCGCTTAGTTGCCGAAGTAAATCGACTTCGGGCCGTTCGCTTGAACCGGGCTGCCCGCTTGCGAGGCGCCACTCACCACACCACCGTAACCACTTTCCGCTGCCTGTGCGGTGCCGTTCTCACGAGCGACGCGGGCTTCTGCGGCCTGGATGTCGGCGGGGTAGTACGGGTCGGCGAGGCCGGGCTGATAGCCTGCCTTTTCGAGTTGAATCAGTTCGGCACGCACTTGAGCGCGGGTCACCGGCTGGTTGGACTGCGCAAACGAAGCAACAGGAGCGGCCAGTACAGCGGCGATAACAACGGCTTGAATGAGCGATTTCATGATGAACTACCTCCAATTCGGTTTTATCTTGCTACGAACGTTCTTGTTCGTATTCAGTGATTGGATTGTAGTTTTGCGACCTGGATAGAGTAATCCCCGTTTGAGGTAATGTTTGTTGCTAAATTTGAGACAACCAGCCGGAATTCCGCGGGCGAGAAACGCGCGACGATGCACGCGGCGAGCCGTTCACTCGTCGCGTGCATCGTCTGGTTCTTGAACGAAGCGCCAATCAACTGCCCGAGAAAATCGGACCCTGTCCACCCGGCGAGAATTGCTGGAATACCTCGCTGTGCGACGGACCCTGCGCTGCTTGTGGACGCGCCGCCGAAGCCGTTGCGGGCTCGCGAAGCGTGACGGCGCTGTCCGGTGTGATGGGAACGCTGGGCTTGGCGAGCAACTCGGTCTTTCGCATCGATCCCACCGACGTGCCGAAGTAGTAGCCGATGATGCTGATCCACGCCGTACCCAATGCGCCGACGATCACGTTGACGAGATCCTTGTTCGTGCCCGGCAGCGGCTGGAAAGCCATGAGCAATAGAATGCCGAAGAAGCCGGCAGTGACCGCCATCGCAAGGACTTTGGGCACCCAGTCCTTATTGCTGATTCCCATGGCGCGCGCGTCGGCCCGATCGGCGGCCTGGATGCGCGCCATATCGCTTTCGTGCGCGAGGCTCGCCTGGGCGGCGCTGACCATCAGTTGTTGCAATTGCAACGAGTTCGCACTTTCGGCTTGCCGCACTTTCTCCAGTGCGGTGGGATCGTTCAACGCGAGTTCCACGACGCCGGGATCGCTCGGCGTGCCGAGTGCATGCGAAATGATCGCGGCGGCGGCCGTCACGCCCACGCCGATCGGACCACCCACGAGGCCGGCGAGAAGCGGCGCGCTGCTGCCGATGTTCGACGCTACTTTAGACCAGTCCATCATGCTGCTCCCAGGAGAAGATTAGCGGCCATTCTTTCGGTCCATCCACGGCTGAAATTGGGCCAGGCGTGCAGATTGCGCAGGTAACGCAAGCGATAAGCGGCGAAGCGCATGACGAACTTCAGCGGGTCCGCGCTTTTGACCGCATCGAGTGTGTCCGGGCCGAACTTGCCGTCTTCTTTCGCGCCGGAAGCTTTTTGCATCCACAACACCACCAGACCGCCGTTGTAATTGGCGTCGAATATCTGGAAGGCCACACGCGGATCGAGTTCGTCGAGATGCAGAGGATCCCAATACTTCTGTTTGGCGATCTGTCTGGCGGTTTCCAGCGGCAGGTCTTTCATGGCGCCGGTATAACCGGCGCTGCGTGCCACGCGCGCCGTGACGCCCCACATTGTTTCACCGCCAGGGTCATGCGGATTGAAGGAGTAACCGCCTTCATTGCCGATCAGAGCCTTGAACGCCTCTTCGAAATTGTCCATCGAACATCTCCTCTTCAACTAGGTGCTTTAGTGCAACGGTTAGGTGCTGCGGGATCCATCCATCTGCATTGCGTGCCACTCGGTGCAGCTGGGTGTTCGTTATGCGGTTTGCAACGAAAGCGAGGCGGGCGGGTTCGCAACAGGTCTGACTCCGCCATTGGGTTTCGATGCGTCCGGGCGATTGCCCCCCTGCGCCGCTCGGGCAAGCCGCGCCAGATGACTTTCCCGCGCTGACAAAGTCCCTGCATCGAGTTGCAACGCTTGCGCATATTTGCGCGAGGCGCCGGGCAGATCGCCTTTGCGATCCAGTGCCCGGCCCCATTCCGCGTAAGAGGGCGCCAGATCGGGGCGCAGCGCGACGGCACGCGAGAGTTTTTCGATCGCTTCGTCATAGCGGCCGACGGTGACGAGCGCTTCGCCCCAATCGTGCAGGTTGTCGACGGAGTCCGGCTTCATTCTGTCCGCCTGCTTGAATGCATCGAGTGCTTCGGCATAGCGACTCGCATGCAACAGCACGTCGCCGAGAAGACGCAGATTTTCGGCCGTCTTCGATTTCTCGCTGGCGCCAGCTCGCAACGCTTCGAGCGCGTCATCGATGCGATGCTGCTGTTCGAGTGCGATGCCAAGGCTTGCGTGCAGCACCGCCGAATGCTTGTACACGGTCAGTGCTTCGCGAGTCTGCTGTTCGGCCTCTTTGGATAGCCCCTGATTGGCAAGCAGCCACGCTTTGCCGGCGAGCGCCCATTCGCCTTGCTCGGAGGCGGGCAGTGCCAGCACTTCGTCGTAGATCGAAACGACCTCGCCGTAGTCGCATTGCGCGAGCGAACACTTGGTTCTCTGGACTTGCGAATAGAGATGACTGGCGAGAATATTCGGCTCGGCAAGACGCATGGCTTTGACCGCAATGTCGTGCACGAACTTCTCCAGATCGCGTCCTTCAAAAGGCACCGTGCTTTCGCGGGAATTGAAGGGGCCGCCTTCAATCTGCACGTGCGCTACATAGGAATCCGCGCTGTCGTTGACCTTCGTGATGCCGACATGAACCATGACATCCGTGCGTTTGATGACGCCTTTGATGAAGCGCACGGTGGTCGCATACGACATCTCCTGACCGGGGATCTGAATGTCCGGTTGTGCGTCGTTGTCCGTCATGGTGTCGTGAGGAATCGACTCGGCGTCCTGGCCGATCGCCCGCATCGAAGACATGATGCGTTCCGCGAGAAAGTTCGACGTGTAGCCGCGTTCCACCAGCGACTGCGGCGTCTCGACAGGTGGCACCAGCAGTTGCCGCGTGAGCACGCCACGCACGACGAGGCAGAAAAAACCGATGGTGAGCACCGCGAAAACCCACGGCAAAACGTACGGCCACAATTGTTTCGGGCCTCGACCGATGAAACCTGCGGTCCGCAACCCGAACGGCACGAGTCCGGCTGAAAAGTGGCGATTTCCCGCGCGATGCGTCGAACCGCTTGCCGCGGAAAAAGACCGGCTTCGCCAATTCATTGGTCGACGTTGACTCTGCACACTCGACATGACGCACCTCGATTTCAGCCGATGTTGGTGAATGCACGACTGGGTGACGGTTGTTACGCATTGACCGTGCCATTGCGCACAGTGCCTTATGCAGCGGGCCTATACGCTATTGCGGCGACTGGGAGGGCGGAAATGTGTTGCGCGCGGGCCAACGAATGCCGATCGCAAGTTTGCTGGCGGGAGACAGGTGGGGAGTTTGCGGAGAGGGGAGAAAGGGATGCTTCGATTAGGCGCCGTATTCACTTCGTCCTGTCGCGCGACGGGGAAAATACGGCGTCATTCGTGCAGCGAAGCCGGAGGCGAGCTATTCGGCTATGCGGTCGGCTCCAATACCACGGCGTCGTTCAGTTGCCTCCTTTGAACAGATCTTGCAGGCGCGCCGCCTCGCCATTTTTCTGCGATTGAATGAGTTGCTGGTAGACATCCGCACGCGTCAGTCCCTGTGCTTTTGCAGGGCCACCGGACATCGAAGTGGTGGAGGGTTGCCCACCCACTGCGTCGGCTGCTGTCGGTTGAGCTTGCGCTGTATTTTCCGTACTGGCGTCCTGAGCGTGCGCTTGCCATGCGAACGCGCAAAGCAGTCCGCCTGCGATGATCAGAGCCTTCTTCATGTCCCTCTCCTTCAAACCCTCGGCGTCGCCCTTGCGACACCTCATTGCGAAAGTTCCGCCGGAATTGTCCGCGACACATGCCGGACAACCTGACGGGACACAGGGCGGAGACGGTCACCGGCTTCCTTGTCGAATTCCGCGCAGCGCACCAGAGAGGTGCGTTATCGAAGTGCTTCGTCTAGCAAGGAAAGGTGCGCGCTGAGGCTTTGTTGTTCGGCGGCGGCTCAGAGAGCCGGTCTTGCCTCCACCATGTGAAGGAGACGGGTAGGTCGCGTGAAAATTCAAGCGTTAATCAGCCATCCTGAATGCATATATGGCTCTTTGCTTCAAAAAATCCGATCAGGTTAATTTAGCCTTACTTCCATCTTTCATTTAGCACAAAAAGAAGAATGCCGTTCAGCCCGAGACTGAACGGCATTCTTTTTAACTCGGCCTTCTACACGGCTAATGTAGCTCACTTAAACCGCAGCCGGCCGCCACTTCAACAAGCGCTGTTCGACCGCAGTCAACAGATAATCCGCTGCCAGTGCGACCACGGCCAACACAATCATCGCCGCGAACACACCACTTGCGTTGAACGCGCCTTGCGCAGTGGAGATCAGCAGACCAATACCTTGCTTCGAGCCGAGGAACTCGCCGACCACCGCGCCGACCAGAGCAAAACCGAAGCTCACGTGCAGGCTCGCAAGGATCCAGCTCAACGCCGACGGAATCACCACCGAGGTCGTCACCTGACGGCGCGACGCGCCGAGAATCTGCGCATTTGCGATCATGTAGCGATCCGCTTCACGCACGCCCTGGAACGCGTTGGCGAACACGACGAAGAACACCATCACCACCGCCAGCGCCACCTTCGACGCCATGCCCAAACCCAGCGCAATCACGAACACCGAACCAAGCACCACGCGCGGAATCGAGTTGGCAATCTTGATGTAGAGACTGAAGACATCCGAGAGCAGTTTGTTGCGACCGAGCAGGATGCCGCAAAACACGCCGGCGACCGAACCGATAATGAAGCCGAGTCCGGTTTCTTCGAGCGTGACCCACACCTGGGTGAGCAGCGGACCTTGCGACGTGCCGTTCAAGAACCAGTCGATGATCTGTTCGAAAATCGCGCTTGGCATCGAGAAGAAGAACGGGTCGATCCACTTCAGACGCGCGGACAATTCCCATCCGCCGAGCACGACCACCAGCACCACGATACGCAGCGTGATCACCAGCGCGTGACGCTGCCGGATGCGTTTTTGCGCCACACGCTCGACTTGCGCAAGCGATGCGGCGTCGATGCCCGAGCGGGGCATCATCTGTTGAGGGGTAGTAGACATGTTTGCCGTTCCTTGATTAACCGATCTGCACTTCTTCGCGCAGGTCGTGCCAGATGTCGCGCGAGATTTCGATGAAACGCGGGTCGTAGCGCACTTCCGACGTGACGCGCGGGCGCGGCAGATCGATCTCGTACACTTTCTTCAGCGTCGCCGGGCGCGCGGTGAGTACGAATACGCGGTCGGCGAGCGCAATCGCTTCTTCCAGATCGTGCGTGACGAACACCACCGAGCCGACACCGGCCCACAGTTGCAGCAGTTCGTCCTGCATCAGCGTGCGGGTTTGCATGTCGAGCGCCGAGAACGGCTCGTCCATCAGCAGGATTTCCGGTTTATTGATGAAGGTCTGCGCGAGCGCCACGCGCTTTCTCATACCGCCGGACAGTTGATGCGGATAATGCTTGCCGAACTTGTCGAGGCCCACGCGGCGCAGCCATTCGTTGGCTTCGTCGTACGCGGCGGATTTCGAACGGCCGCGATACAGCGGACCTGCCGCCACGTTGTCGAGCACCGAGCGCCACGGGAACACGGCGTCGGCCTGAAACACGAAACCGATACGCGGATCGATGCCGTCCACCGGCGCGCCCATCACACGCACTTCGCCGGTGGTGGGCTTCAGCAAGCCGGTAATCATGCTGAGTGTGGTGGACTTGCCGCAACCCGTCGGGCCGACCACCGCGACGAATTCGCCGCGCGCCACCGACATGCTGAAGTCGCGCAACGCGATCGTCGCCTTGCCATCAGGAGAAATGAAACGGCACGATACGTTGCGCATCTCGATCGCTGGCGTATCGCGTGACAGGGGTTGATTCATCGGCTGGTGCCTCGCTGTTCTCGTGATGTTGAAAGGGCGTTACTTCGCCGCGGTTTTGACCGGTGCCGACACGTAGTCGTTGGTGTAGGTCTTGGCGAGGTCGATATGCTTACCCTTCACCGAAGGATTGAACGCCGACAGCACTTTCAGCACGGTTTCCGGGCCGTCGGGTGGCATCTTGCCGTCCTTCGTGAACATCGGCAGCGACGCCTTCAGCGCGCCGACGTACAGGTCTTTGTTGTTGCCGTAGTAGTCCTTCGGCATCTTCGCGGCGATCTCTTCCGCGCTATGCGTGGCGATGAAGTTCAGCGTCTTCGCGAAAGCGTGCGAGAGCCTCGCGGCGTCGTCCTTGTGCGACTCCGCCCACGCGCGCTGCACGTAGAAGCTCGACGCCGGATACGTGCCGCCGAGCGCGGCGCGCGTGCCTTCGAGCGTGCGCATGTCGACCAGCACCTTGGCGTCGCCGGTCTTCAGCAACTGCGAGACGGTCGGCTCAGTCGTCATGCCCGCGTCGATACGGCTCTGCTTGATGGCCGCGATAAAGCTGTTGTCCGCGCCCACCGGCAGCAGCGTGTACTGTGTGGACGGCACACCCGCACGTTGCGCGAGGTATTGCGTGAGGAAGCTGGTCGACGAGCCGAGCCCGGTCACGCCGAGCGTCTTGCCCTTCGAATCGGCCATGCTCTTGAAGCTGTCCGCGGCCTTGGTGGAGACCATTTCCACTTCGCCCGGCACCTGGCCGAAGATCACCAGCGCCTGGATTTCCTTGCCCTTGCTCTGCAGGTCGATGGTGTGATCGTAGAAGCCCACCACGCCTTGCACCGCGCCCGCCAGCAGTTCGTTTTCCGCGTCGACGCCGGCCGGTTGCGAGAGGATTTCGACGTCGAGGCCTTCGTCCTTGAAGTAGCCGAGTTGCTCCGTGAGCTTGGCGGGCAGATAGATGATCTTGGTGGCACCGCCGACCATGATCGTGAGTTTTTCCGCATGAGCGGCGGCCGAAGCGGCGGCAAGGGTGAACGCAACACCTGACACGGCGGCAATCTGGCGCAAGGTACGCATGAGGCAGTCTCCTTTGGTTTGGTCGCCGCTGGGTGTTGCGCGCGGCGCTTTCTGGGTGAATGACGGCGATTATAGAAATTTGAAACCTTCTGCCAGCTTTCTGGACCGAGTGCAAATCATGGGTGTTAACCCGCAAGCTCGCCGCAACCCCGCCGCAACCTCGTCCCAAACACGGCAACGTATGCTGCAAACCACATAGGACGCGCGCAAGCGCTTTGTTTTACGGCACAATCGACGGCCTGACTTTTGCCGTTCCCGCCATGAAGCTGCTGCTCATCGAAGACAACCCCACGCTGGCTCACTGGCTCGCGAAGATGCTGGAGCAGGAGGCGTTCGCACTCGATGCCGTGCAGGACGGCGACGCGGCCGACCAGCTGTTGCGCACCAATCACTACGACGTGATCCTGCTCGACCTGAACCTGCCCAAGCTGTCGGGCAAGAACGTGCTGCGGCGTCTGCGCCAGCGCGGCGACGCGACGCCGGTGCTGATTCTGACGGCGAGCGGCTCGATCGACGAAAAGGTGGAACTGCTCGGCGCCGGCGCGGACGATTATCTGGTCAAGCCGTTCGAAGTGCGCGAGTTGATCGCGCGGATCAAGGTGGCGATCCGCCGGCAGTCGCCCTCGAAGGCAAGCGAAGTGGTGTGCGGCGATCTCGCGTTCGACATCGACACGCGCCAGTTCACGCTGAAGGGCGCGCCGCTGAACGTCACGCCGCGCGAGCGCTCGGTGCTCGAAACGCTGATCCTGCGTCTGGGCAAAACCGTGACGAAGCCGGCGCTGGTCGACGCGATCTTCACGCTCGCCGACGAGCCGAGTGAAGACGCCGTCGAAATCTATATCTCGCGTCTGCGCAAGAAACTCGACGGCAGTTCGGCGGCGATCGTCACGCTGCGCGGGCTAGGCTATCTGCTGCGCAAGAAAGAAGATGACCAATAGTCTGCGCATGCGCTTGCTGTGGTGGCTGCTGGTGCCACTCGCGTTGTACGTATTCGTGACCGGCAAGGCCGAATACGACAACGCGCGGCGTACGGCGGATCTGGTGCAGGACAATCAGCTGATCTCATCGGCGCGCATGATCGCCGGCGAAGTGGAATGGGTGGATGGCTTCCTGCGTGTGGATGTGCCGCCCGCCGCGCTCGAAGTATTCGTGTCGCCCTATCGCGATCAGGTGTTCTACAGCGTGAGCGTTGACGACGGACGCCTGCTCGCCGGTACTCCCGATTTCCCGACGCGTCCGCAGCAAGCGCCGGATACGCCGGATCATTACGACTCCCATTTGCAAGGCCACAATGTACGGGCGGTCGGCCTCGTGCGCCTCATGTACGACAACGGCGCGACACGCCGCGTGCGTGTGACGGTCGGTAAAACCGTGCGTTCGCGCGACGCCATGGCCCAGCAGTTGTGGCAACCGCAGCTCGTGAGGCAGATCGAAATGATCGTGTTGGCGGTCGCGCTGGTATGCATCGGCCTGACTTTCGAGTTGCGTCCGCTGATGAAAGTGAAAGAGGATGTGACGGACCGCGATCCGATGCAACTCGAGCCGATTCGTGTCGAACGTCTGCATACCGAGTTGCGGCCGATCGTGGAAGCGATCAATCAGTGCATCGCGCGGCTCGGCGTGCAGGTGGCTGCGCAACGCCGCTTTATCGCCGACGCCGCGCACCAGTTGCGCACGCCGCTTACATTGCTCGGCACGCAATTGCAATTCGCGCGTCAACAGGACGGCTTGAAGCCCGCGCTCGACGAGGCACTGGCCGCCATGCATCGTAGTAACCGTTCGATGGTGGGCCTCACGAACAAGCTGCTTCTGCTCGCGCAAGCGGAGGCCGCGGACAACACGCAACTGGCCATGGAAACGGTGGATCTGGTGCCGCTCGCCTTGGAGGTCGTGGAAGACCTCGCGTTGCTCGCCCAGGCCAGAGGCATCGATTTAGGCGCCGAACTGCAGGGCGTTGCACCAGTGGCGGGGCATCGCGGGCTGCTTCAGGCGTTGATTGCGAACCTCGCGGAGAATGCGATCCGCTATACCGGCAGTGGCGGGCACGTTACGGTGGGCGTGAACGCCACAGCCGATACCGTCAACGTGAGCGTGCTGGACGACGGTCCCGGCATTCCGGCCGAGTCGCGCAGCCGGGTGTTCGAGCCGTTCTTCCGGGCGTCGGCGGACACGGAGGGCACCGGTTTGGGCCTCGCCATCGTGCGTGAAATCGCGGACGCCCATCACGGCGAAATCACGCTGAAGCCGGGCGAGGGCGGCAAAGGCGTGCACATCAGCGTGTCGTTTCCGCGGGCCGCGGCAGAGCAATCCCAGACGGGTTAAAGCCCGCAGGCAGGTTAGGAAAGGTGTCGGTGAAAACGAATCTTCATCGGCTGCATATATGGGCAGGATTGGCCTCTCACGTAAGGTTTCCATAAGGTTCTCCATTGCATATTCGGCGTACTGGCTGAATAGGCGCGCTCGTGTTCGAAACGTCGAACCCCTTGCTCATAAAAATGGAGAACCAGCGTGATGGAAACGTCGAACTATCGGGTTGTTCTGGCGAACAACAAAGTGCCGGAGGCTACGCTCATTTTCTGGGCGATCAAGATTCTCGCGACCACGGTCGGCGAGACCGGGGCAGATTATCTGGCCGTTCACATGGGTCTTGGCACCGCGCTGACGGACGCGATTATGGCTGTGCTACTGCTCGCCGCGCTGGCCATGCAACTCCGTATGAACAAATATGTGCCGTGGATCTATTGGCTGACCGTGGTTCTGGTCAGTGTGGTCGGCACGCAGATTACCGACGCACTGACCGACAAGCTCGGTGTCAGTCTTTATGTCAGCACGATCGTATTCGGCCTGGCGCTCGCTTTGGTTTTCGCGCTCTGGTATCGCAGCGAACGCACACTCTCGATTCACACCATTTATACGACACGCAGAGAGCTTTTCTATTGGGCCGCGGTGTTGGTCACGTTCGCGTTGGGCACGGCGGCCGGCGATCTCGCGACCGAAGCGCTGGGGCTCGGCTTCGTGATCGGTGTGGTGGCGTTCGGCGCGCTGATTGTTCTGGTGAGTTCGATCTATTACGCCGGCGGTAATCCGGTACTGACATTCTGGCTGGCCTACATTCTGACGCGGCCACTGGGCGCCTCGCTCGGCGACATGCTGTCGCAGTCGCGCGCGTACGGCGGCTTCGGCCTCGGCACCATCAACACGAGCGCGCTATTCCTAAGCGCAATTGTCGTGCTGGTGATTGTCGCCAGTGTGGCCGAACAGCGTACGGTGCGCCCGAGCGCGGCACATGAACCTTGAGCGTGTGCCGCTCGTCGAGTTGCCACGTAGTCCCTTTCAATCCCGTACCGAATCCAACGGAAGATCACCATCATGAATCAACGCGCTCTTGGCAAAGCCGCTATCGCTTCGTTTATCGCACTCTCCGCGATCAGCTTTGGTCATGTCGATGCAGGCCGTATGAGTCTATTGTCAGCCGAAGCCGCGGAGCCGGCCAAAGTGTCGAAGCTCGGCGATCTCGCACCGTTCCGCAAGATCGCAGCGGACACCGCAGCGCTGGTCGAGAAAGGCGATCTGGCGGGTGGTAAGGCGCGCATCAAGGATCTCGAGCTCGCATGGGACGACGCCGAGCCGTCGCTGAAGCCACGCGCAGCTACGGATTGGCATACGGTCGACAAATCAATTGATCGCGCGTTGAGCGCCTTGCGCGCCAACACGCCGAATGCAACGGAATGCAAACAGTCGCTCGCCGATCTGCTGGCGGTGATGGACCGCATGAGCGGTAAAGTCTGATGCGAGAACGTCGCACGGTTGTGCAATTGATCAGTTGGACAGCGGATCAATTCTGCATCGTTAGGTGGGAAAAGCGCTAAGCGTGCCCGTTAGCACACGCACTTCATTACCGCGGTATCCAAGGCGCCCGAATCTGAGTGCCGATCGGCTTTTTCTTCGCGCCATTTTTCGCCTCAAAGCTATCCAGATCCCTAAGCAAATGCTGGATCTGCGAGGCTTGCGTTTCGGTCAACCGGAATTCGTTCTGTATGCGATGCAGGCGTCTTCGCCAATATGCCGGCTGTAGCACGGGCTCACCGCGAAATGCGCTCAGTGACGGCACCATCACACGCGCCACGTGCGCGATGTCTTCATCCATTGTCATGCCATAACCCCGATGACCTCGCCATTGAGTAGTCGCTTTGGTTCTTATGTCGCGCGTGGACAGAGCCTGTTAGGTGGTGTTTGTCCGAAAGCGGCGGTCATCATCCTACAAACTCACAATTCGTCGGTCAAGGTTTCCGACGCTCATCGACGCAAGGAAAACCCGACACAAGCCGGGTCGTCGCGCGGTTTGTTCAGTCTGAGGTGCGCTTGTTGCGCTGCATGATCTGCTGGTTTGTCACCTCACCACCAACAGCGCAGCACAACGCAAACCAGCCTCAAAACGCAGACGTATAAATCGCCAGCGCATCCGCCTCGCTAACCGGCCGCGGGTTATTCACCAGCAACCGCGTCTGCAACATCGCGTCGCTCGCCATCCGCTCGAGCCCGCTTTGTTCGATGCCGACATCACGCAGACGCGCCGGAATCGCCGTCGCGGCAATCATCTGTTCGAGCCGTTCGATCAACGCTTGCGTCTTGCTTTCATCACTGCCGGTCAAACCCGGCACGACCACCTCGGCGAGTTCCGCGTACAACGGCGCCGCCGCTTCCGCGTTGAAGCGCAACACATGCGGCAACACGAGCGCGTTCGAGAGACCATGCGGCACGTGATAAATGCCGCCGATCGGATACGCGAGCGCATGCACCGCGGCAACTGGTGAATTCGCAAACGCCTGGCCCGCGAAGGTTGCGCCGAGCAGCATCGCTTCTCGCGCGTCGCGATTCCGGCCGTTTTCGCAGGCGGGCAGCAGATTGCGCGACAACAGGTCGAGCGCCTTCACCGCAAGCATGTCGGAGACCGGATTCTTCAGATGCGCGGACGTGTACGCCTCGATGGCATGCACCATGGCATCGACGCCGGTCGCCGCGGTCGCCGCAACGGGCAGGCCAAGCGTGAGTTCAGCGTCAAGCACTGCCAGGTCCGCGATCAGTTGCGGCGCAACCACCCCCATCTTCTTCGCTTCGCCCACCGTCACGATCGACACGGCCGTGACTTCAGAGCCGGTGCCCGCGGTGGTCGGCATCTGCACGAGCGGCAGACGCGCTACCGTGATCTTGTTGACGCCGTACATCTCGCTAAGCGCCTGCTGTTGCTGCGGCGCGAGCACGGCGATCAGCTTCGCCACATCCATCGACGAGCCGCCGCCGAGTCCCAGCACGATTTCCGCGCCGGCAGTCCGTGCACGCGACGTCGCTTCGAGCACGATGTGTTCGGGCGGATCGGCGATCACGTCGTCAATCACGGTGGTGTCCCAACCGTGCGCCGCGAGGTCGGCGAGCGCCGGATTCAGCAACCCGCTCGTGTGCAGAAAACCATCCGTGACGACGCACAGACGCGTCAGCGTTGGAAATTGCGCGCGCAACAAAGCGCCGAGACGGCGCGCCGCACCGAACTCGACGACGAGCGTCGGCACCGTTTGAAACCGGAATGCGTTCATCATGGCGCGTCTCCGGGCACCATATGGCTTTCGACTTCGCGCCGGTCGAGCAGCGGAATGATGGTGCCGAAGCCGAGTCGCTGGAAATGTTCGGTTTCGCGATGATCGGCGAGACCGTCGGCGTCGCTGTACTTTTCGAGAATCACGAAGTGGTCAGGCTCCAGTGGCGAGCGGAAGAATTCGTAGTAAAGATTTTTCGGCTCTTTTCGGGTTGCCGCGGCGAGTTCGGTAAGGAGCTTCACGATCGCGTCGCCGTTGCCGGGCTTGGCGAAATAATGCGCGATCACCTGCAGGTAAGCATTGGCCATCAGTCACTCCAACAGGATGGGTACTTCAACGTTTTAGCGTCAACTTCAGGGTCCAGATTCCATGACCCGCTGTCGCGGGTCGAGACCGCGGCGGCGCCGTTCTTCAACGCATCGAACACGTCGCGCTTATTGCAGACGAAACCCGACGTGACGACCGGCGACAGGGCCTTGCGGTCCTGCTTCGACAGATGCGAGAGCATGGCCGCAGGCATCAGTTGTACCAGATTCGGGTCATTTTGCTCCAATGTCTCGACGCGCTGCGCGGCCACGTGGAGCGGTGCGCCACGAAGACTCTGATGCATCTTGATAGCGCCGAGCGTCGGAGCGGGAGAGAGCCGAACGCGATCGCTTGGGACCAGGACGCGGATTTCCACTATTACACGGCTGTTTCGAGCGACACGCTTCGCCGTCAATAGTACGGATGCCTATACAATTTCACGCCTGCTTACCCAGAGCGGCAAACATCGGTCGGCCACCCTTATGCATTTGGAATCATCAGACAAAGCTATTGGAAATTGTAAGGTTATTCCAATTCTTGATTGAGAATGATTCGCGTTTACGTTAGATTGACGCCCTGTCCTTTTGAGAAAACGGAGCGAATCTATGGCTGAGGTGCTCGTCCGGCGAGAGGCTTCAACAGCGATGCCGATATCGGTTCTCAACGCTGGAAGCGCCTGTCCACCCGTTTCGCGGCGTGCGCGCAGCCATGCGCGTCCGGTCGATTGGGAGAAGGGCACGCTGCTCGACGTGCTGATCGACAACCGCCCGATGCTCGTCAATCTGGCGCGCGGCTTCGTGGGTTGCGCGAGTCTGGCGGAAGACGTGGTGCACGACGTTTTCATCAAGCTGGTCGACTTTCCGGATCAGGACGCGGTGCGTCAACCGGTCGCGTACGTGACGCGCATGGTGCGCAATGCGTCGATCGATGCCTTTCGCCGCCAGAGCCTCGAAAACAGCTATCACGCCGACGAGGACGACGGCCTGCACGTGCCATCGCCGGAACCTTCGCCGGAAGCGGCGCTGCTCGTGCGCGACACGCTGCGGCACGTGTACAACGCGCTCGAGCAGCTGCCGCCGCGCAGCCGCGCCGCCTTCGAAATGGTGCGCCTGCGCGAGGAAACGCTGCAAAGCACGGCGCGCGCCCTCGACGTCTCGCAGACGCTGGTGCATTTCATGGTGCGCGACGCCGAGAAGCATTGCGCCGATTGCCTCGACGCCTGCAATCGCGGCGTGGCCGGCCCCGCATTCTGCAGCGGCCGCGCGCGCCGGCGGTAAAAAAGCGCGCGCGTCAAACGTCAACTGAATAGAAGCGGTGCGCGAGCGAATGCCGGCGCCGCCGTGCCGGGACATGCCAGTGCGCTGTCTGTCCAGGCGCTTCCTGACCTTTTCATCGACTGAGCCTTTCATCATGACGCAAGCACAGCAGACCTCCAACGCGGCAGCCGGCGAGGCGGACGACCTCGTCTACACCGTCGTCATCAACGACGAAGAGCAGTACTCGATCTGGCCGACGTTCCGCGACGTGCCGGCCGGCTGGCGCGAAGTGGGCGTGCGCGGCCAGAAGGCCGAGTGCCTCGCGCACATCGAGACCGTGTGGACCGACATGCGTCCAGCCAGCCTGCGCCGGCACATGGACGCGGCGGCCTAACGCGTCGACCTAACGCGCGCGCAGTGCAATCCGGCGGGCTCGGGCATGCGCCCAGCCACGCCGCTTCAGCAAAAGGATTCAGAGTATGACCATGCTTTCGATGCCGCTGCCCACGCTCGCCGATTTATCGATCGAGCCGGGCTTGCCGACTGTCGTCTCGCCGCGCGCGGGCGCGGAGATTTCATTGGAGGAAGCGGCGCCGCTCTTGCATGCGATCGTCGACGACACGCTCGAACGCACGGGCGGCGTGCTGTTCACCGGTTTTCGCGTGGCTTCGATCGACGCGTTCCAAAGTTTCGCGGGCTCGTTCGGGCATCCGCTGATCGGTTATGAGTTCGCGTCGACGCCGCGCAACCAGGTGGAAGGCGCGGTGTACACGTCGACGGAATATCCGCCGCATCGCTCGATTCCTTTACATAACGAGCAGTCGTATACGCGTGAATGGCCGTTACGTATCTGGTTCCACTGCGCGCTTGCCGCTCGCACCGGCGGCGCGACGCCGATCGCCGATAGCCGCGCGATCTACCGCGCGCTCGATCCGGCGCTGGTCCAGCGCTTTACGAAGCGTGAACTGCTCTACGTGCGCAACTTCGGGCAAGGGCTAGATCTGCCGTGGGAACAAGCGTTCGGTTCGGACGACCCGCGCACGGTCGAGCAGATTTGCCGTGCGCGCGGCATCGCATGCGAGTGGCGCGGCAGCGAAGACGGCGAACTGCTGTTGCGCACGCGTGAGCGCTGCCAGGCGGTAGCGCGCCATCCTGGCACCGGTGAACATGTCTGGTTCAACCAGGCGAATCTGTTCCACCTTTCGTCGCTCGATGAAGACATGCAGGAAGCGCTGATCGATTCGGTCGGCCTCGAAAACGTGCCGCGCAATGTCTATTACGGCGACGGTGAACCGCTTGAAGCGGACGCGCTCGCCGAAATCCGCGGCGTGCTCGATCAGCAGCGGATTGTGTTCCCGTGGCTGACCGGCGACGTGCTGATGCTCGACAACATGTTGACCGCGCATGCGCGCGATCCGTTCGAAGGGCCGCGCAAGGTCGTGGTCGCGATGGCACGAAGCTACAGCGAGGCCGAGGGCGAAAAACGGACGGCCGCGCCATGACGAAATCGCAGGGCGCGGCGCTTGCGGCGCATTCGCTGACGGTCGGCTACCGCGATCACGTCGTGCTGCACGGTCTGAACCTGAACATTGCGGCCGGCCGCGCCACGGCATTGTGCGGACCGAACGGCTGCGGCAAAAGCACACTGCTGCGCACGCTAGCCGGTTTGCAACCGGCACTGTCCGGCAGCGTCGACGTCAACGGCGTACCGCTCGCTTCGCACAGGCGACGCGTATTGGCGCGCACGCTCACCATGCTCGCGCAGTTCAACCAGATCCCGTCCGGCCTCACCGTGCGCGAACTGGTCGCGTACGGACGTTACGCGCACGGCGGCTGGCTGCGCGGACTCTCGCGCGCCGACCACGCGGCGATCGACGAAGCGCTCGCCACCAGCGGTCTCGCCGACGACGCCGCGCGCGACGTCGCCGCGCTCTCGGGCGGCGAACGGCAACGCGCGTGGATCGCGATGGCGCTCGCGCAACAGGCGCCGATCGTGTTGCTCGACGAGCCGACTACGTATCTCGACATCCATCATCAACTGGACATTCTGCGCGAGTTGCGGCGCCTGAATCGCGAGCGCGGCCTCACGATCGTGTGGGTGCTGCACGACCTGAACCAGGCGGCGGCCTACAGCGACGAAATCGTGTTGATGCGCGCCGGCCGCATCGTCGCGCAAGGCTCGCCCGATGCGATGCTCGACCCGCGTCATCTGAATGAGACCTTCAGCGTGCCGATGCTCAAGATCGCGCACCCGCAAACGGGCGCGCCGATGTGCGTGCCGGCGTATGAAGGCGATGCGGCTTCGCTTCGCGAAGAAGCCACGAGCAAGGACCTCGCCGCATGACGACGCTTGCAGCACGCAAACGCCTGCGACGTAGCACGCCGGTGATGGACAGCTATCGTGCGCCTGTGAAAAGCCGCGTCACGACCATCGGCGCCGCGCTCATTGCGTTGATCGTCGTCGTGGCCGCGATGCGGCTTGCGCCCGGTTTTCGCACCTGGCTTGCCGCGCCCACGGGCAGCGACGCCGCGCAACTCGCCGGCATCCTGTTGTTCGACCTGAACGTGCCGCGCATTCTGGCGGCGTTGGTGGCGGGCGGCTGCCTCGCGGTGGCCGGCACACTGTTTCAATCGCTCACGCGCAACCCTTTGGCTTCGCCTGATCTGCTCGGCATCACCGGTGGCGCGCAACTGGGCTTGCTCGCGGCGATGCTGGTGCCGTCGCTGGCCGGCGTGGCGTCCGTGCCGCTGCTGTTCGTGTGCGGTCTCGGCGCCGCCGTGTGCGTGGCCGCGGCGGCAGGCGGCTGGCGCGCGACGCCGTTGCGGCTCGTGCTCGCCGGCAGCGTGTGCATGCTGTTGTTCTCCGCGCTGACCACGCTGATTCTCGCGTTCTTCGAGCAGAGCATCGTCGGCGTGTCGTTGTGGGCGAGCGGCAGTCTTTATCAACCTGGCGCGACGGGTTTGAAGATCGCCGCGTCGTGGCTCGTGCTGCCGCTGATTGCCTTGCCCTTCGTGATTCGTCCACTCGATCCGCTCGCCCTCGGCGATGACGCGGCAGCGGCGGCCGGCGTTCGCGTGGACGCGACGCGGCTAGCGGCGATGCTGGTGGCGGTGGGCTTCGCTAGCGTCGCGGTGAGTGTCGCGGGACCGCTCTCGTATGTCGGCCTGATCGCACCCAATCTGCTGCGTCAGATGCGCGGCGCGAAATCGTCACGGCTCGCCGCGCTCGTGCCCTTGTCCGCATTGGTGGGCGGCGCGCTGGTGCTCGTCACCGACAGCGCCGTGCAGGCGCTCGATCTTGATGCGACCCTCTCGACCGGCGTGGCGATTGCCTTCGTCGGCACACCGTTGATGCTCGCGATGATCCGCAGCGGCGCCGCGTGGTCGGGCGCACTGCATGCCGGTCAGGAGCGTGCCGTCGTGCGCGCGGGTACGCGCTTTGTGCGCATGGTCGATGCGTGGCCGTGGCCGCTGACCGCAAGCGTGCTGGTGCTGCTCGGCATCGTGCTCGTGTGCGCGGGCGCATCGTTCGGCCCCACGACGATCGGCGTGCCGCGCTGGCTCGCTGCGTTCGATCACCGCGACGAGCTCGCGAGGATGTTGCTCGATCTGCGTTTGCCGCGCCTCATCTGCGCATTGCTGGCGGGCGCGTTGCTTGCCGCGAGCGGGGTGCTGATGCAAAGCATCGTGCGCAATCCGCTGGCCGGACCTGAAGTGCTGGGCGTGACGCAAGGCGCAGGCCTCGCGACGCTCGCGGCGCTCGTGATGTGGCCGCTTGCCGCAAATTCGACGCTGGCCGCCGCTTCGCTCGCGGGTGGCGGCGTCACGCTGGCCTTGACGCTCTTGCTGAATCGCCGGCATCGCTATGCGCCGCTCGCGGTCGCGCTCACGGGCATCGTGATCGGAACGCTGTGGACGACGCTGTCGCAATGGCTCATCACGCAGCAAAGCGTGCAGCCGGCGCGCTTCGTCGTGTGGCTGGTCGGCGGCACGTATGGACGCAGTTGGGGCGAAGTGACGACGCTGCTGCCGTGGTGCGTGCTGGCCCTGCCGGTGTTCGCGCTGCTCGCGCGGCCGCTCGATCTGCTTGCATTGGGCGACGACCAGGCCGCGTCGCTGGGCTTGCCGATCGGCGTGCTGCGTCCGCTGGTTCTGACCGTCGCGACGCTGGCTGCGTGCGCGGCGGTGGCCGCGGTGGGACCGGTGGGCTTTATCGGTTTGATGGCGCCGCATCTGGCGTCGATGCTCGGCGCGCGGGCTCATCGCACGCGCTTGTGGCTCGCGGCGGCGTGTGGGGCGCTGGTGCTGGTCGTGGCCGATATCGCGGCGCGCACGCTGCTGGCGCCGCGCGAAATTCCCGCCGGCGTATTGACTGCGCTGATCGGCGCGCCTTATCTGCTTGCGCTGCTGATCGTGGAGGCTCGGCGCGAGAAGCGGGGCAAACGGTGATGCGGCAACCTGATCACGACAAGCGCGCGCAGTGCTTCGCAGGCTTCGCGCCGGAGTCGATCGCGCATTATCTCGAGCATGTATGGCTCGGCACGCCAAACGCGAGTGAGGAGCCCGCGTCGGCTAACGATCACGCCGGCTCGCTGAAGGTGGCCCGCGTCAGCGAACTGGTGGAGCATCGCGCCGAATTGCTCGATGCGATGGTCACGCTCTACGGCGGCGAGCGCGAAACGCATGCACGCGCGTTGTTGTCGCAATGGACCAAGTACTACTTCGGTTTTGCGGCGACGGCTGGATTCGTTGCGGCAGCATTGCTGCGCCGGCCGCTTGCGATGTCGCCGGATAAAACCCATATCGTGCTGCGCGACGGCTTGCCTATCGCCGCGTATTTCGAGCACGGCGCATTGCAGCCGGTTGAGTGCGACCCGTCACGCCGTTACGCGCCGCTCGTTGAGCATCTCAATGCGGTGATCGAGACGCTGTGCGCAATGACCAGAATCGCGCCGCGCGTCTTGTGGAGCAACGCGGGCAATCTGCTGGACTACCTGTTCGAACAATGCGCGCCGCAGCTCGATCTGACCGACGACATCGCGTGGCTGTTCGGTCCAATCGCTGCCGATGGCGAGGCCAATCCGCTGCGTCTGCCGGTGCGCCTTGTAAAACCGCGCGCTGCGAGTTTGCCGAATCCGTTCAGCGCACGGCGCGTGTGCTGCGTACGTTATGAAATTCCTGGAGAGACGCAACTGTGTGGACGCTGCCCCCTGCTATTGACGATGAGCGATGCGGAAATCGCATTGCAGGCCGCTTCGCGTTGACACCAATGACGCCGTCGGCGCCGTGGTCGCGCCGCACGAAGAAAACCCCCTGTTTCAGGCGACTTTGCATACGTGTTGCGGTGGCGGCCACGCTGTTCTCCAACTCGTATGCGCATGCGCAAGGCAGTGGCAGCGTCGCGCCTTCAGCGGGCACGAGTCATCCAGTTCACGCGAACACCGCACAAGCGCAGCAGCAAACCTGCACACCGCTCGCCGACAACCCGATCGTCTCGCAAGCGAGTCCGTCGCTGCCCGCACAGCCGAAGCGCATCGTCGTCCTCGAATTCATGTTCGCCGAAGACCTCGCGGCGATCGGCATCACGCCGGTGGGCATGGCCGATCCCGAGTATTACCCGGTATGGATCGGCTACGACAACGCACGTCTGGCGACGGTGCCCGATATCGGCACGCGGCAGGAGCCGAGTCTCGAGGCGATTGCAGCGGCCAAACCGGATCTGATTCTCGGCGTGGGTTTGCGCCATGCACCGATTTTTGCGGCGCTCGAACGCATCGCGCCGACCGTACTGTTCAAGTACGGCCCGAACTTTAGCGAAGACGGCGCCCGTGTCACGCAGCTCGATTGGGGCCGCAAGATTTTGCGCACCATCGGCTGTCTCACGGGACGCGAGGAGGCGGCGCGCGCCGTCGAAGCCAAGGTCGACGCAGGTTTCGCCCGCGACGCGCAGCGTCTCGCCGAAGCGGGTCGTCGTGGCGAACAGGTCGCGTGGTTGCAGGAATTGGGCTTGCCGGACCGTTACTGGGCATTCACCGGCAACAGCACGGCGGCAGGCGTCGCGCACGCGCTCGGACTCAGCTTGTGGCCCGCCGAGGCGACTCGCGAAGGCACGGCGTACGTGAGTTCGGAAGATCTATTGAAGAAGCCGAAGCTGACCGTGCTGTTCGTCAGCGCGACTGAAACGGATGTTCCGCTTGCCACCAAACTCGATTCGCCGATCTGGCGTTTCGTGCCGGCTCGCAGCGCGGGGCGCGTTGGGCTGGTCGAGAGGAATATCTGGGGCTTTGGTGGGCCGATGTCGGCGCTGCGGCTTGCGGATACGATGACTGATACGTTGTTGTCGTTGCCGCCACCCGCAGTGAAGAAATAAGCGGCTTCTATTGAGACTTGCTGAGCGCCTGAACAATGGCGTCCAGCAAGTCTATTCACCTCATCATCCCATCGTACCGTTGGCCACCGCCGGCTTCAGCACCGCTTGTGCCGAACCATGCGTCTCACTGACGATACTGCCATTCTCCAGCTTCAACACCCGATCCGCGAGATGGAAGTACCGGTCATCATGGCTGATCACCAGCACGGTCTTACCGCGCGAGCGCAGTTCCGGCAGCAGTTGTTCATAGAACACCGCTTTGAACTGCGGGTCCTGATCCGCGGCCCATTCGTCGAACAGATAGAACGGCCGGTCTTCCAGATACGCGACCACCAACGCCAGGCGTTTGCGCTGGCCAGTGGAAAGCGCTCGCGTAGAGAACGCACCGTTCACCACCTGCACCTTGTGATCGAGCGCGAGCTTCGCGACCAGCGCGTTGGCACGGGCATCAGCCTGCGCGCGCGAGGCGTCGTTCGGATCGACGATGCCGAGCAGCGCGTCGAACAGATGGAAATCGTTGAACACGGCCGTGAAGCGCTGACGATAGGCGGCGCGTTCAGCTAAGCCGACCGCCTTGCCGTCCAGTTCGATCGTACCGTCTTCGGGTTCATAGAGACCGGTCAGCACTTTCGCGAGCGTCGTCTTGCCGCTGCCGTTGCCGCCCACGATGAACACCAGCTCGCCAGGCCTGAAGGTCAGATTGACCGGCCCGACGCGGAACATCCGCTCGTCGCGCTCATGAAAGTACGAATGCGTGACGTTGCTGAGCGTGAGCGTGCGATACGGCGCGTGCGAAGCGTTTTCATCGGGCGGTGGCGAGGTGCGCAGCGCGCCGAATTCGCCCATCACCTTCTCGATGCGATCGAGCGAGACGCGCGCCGCATTCAGCGTCGGCACGTTGTTGAGCAGACCGTCCAGCGGCAGCAGCATGAACAGGAACACCACCACGTAGCCCGATGCCGACGGCGCATCGGCGTGCACGCCGAGTGCCGGCCAGAACGCGGCGACGCCCAGAAACACATAAAACAGGAACACGATCCAGCCGACCCCGACCGCATAGGCGCTGAACGCCTTACGCCGATGGTCGCGCACTTCGTCGATGGCCGAGCCCAGCTGGCCGTCCACGAACTGACGCGAACGCGCCTGATGCAGCTTCAGTTCCTTCGCACCGGTGAAGAGCGCGCCGAGATAGCCGAACAGTTTGTCCTGCGAGCGGCCCGCGGCTTCGAGCGAGGCGATCGCGCGTTTGTCGCCGGCGTGATAGCCGAGCGAGCCGACCAGGATCGCGGCCACCGCGAGCAGGCAGACCGGCCACGACAGCCACGCCAGATAACCGAGGCAGCCGAACACGATCGAGCCATGCATCACCAGATTGGGCAGCGCGAAGAACAGCATCGACACGTTGGTGGCGTCGTCGGTCAGTACGGACTGCACGGGCGCCGCGCCGATACGTTCGACATCGCGCAACTCGGCTTCGGCGACGCGCCGCGCGACGTGTTCGCGCAACTGCGCCATCGTGTCCTGCGAGAGGCGCGCGAACAGCACGCCGGTGATCACGCGCGTGACGAGCGCGACGACCGCGCACAACGCGAAGCGCATCGCGAGCGACATATCGGCGGCGCCCGGTTGTGAGAGCGCGCGGCTAAGTGTCGCCACGAGCAGCACGCTGGCGATGCCGTTCAGCACGCAGGCCGTCAGCGCGATCGCGAAGGAACCGCGAGAGCGCTTGAGCAGCGCCACGATTAGGCGCATGGCGGGATTGCCCGCAGGGTTGGAGGGAGGTGAAGCAGACGAGGGTGGCGCGTCGTAGCGCTCGTTGGCAGCGGTCATCGGCAATGTGTCGCAGTGGGTCGCAAATGGATCGGCGAATGGCGGCGCATGCGTGCATGTGGCCATTCAGCGGGGCGCAAAGACACGCCCCTCGCCTGATAGACGAATGGGCGAAGCAAACATTTACCGTGCGCGTTCCTCTGCCACGTCAAAAAGATGCAGTCCAAATAAAAACAACGCACGCGGTAAAGATTTGCGATCGCGGATCGTCACACCAATGAAGCGGCCCATTGCGGCCTGCGACTTGGCCTATGCGGCCAGTTCTAACGGATTTCATGCCCATGACGAGCTTCCCGATTGCGTTGCACCACCAGATCCGCGCCATGGCGCGCATCGATCCCGATGCGCCCGCGCTGGCGTCCTTCACGCCGCATACCGTGCGGCTGACGCGCGGTGAACTGGACAGTCGCGCGGCGCGGCTTGCCGCACGGCTGCGCGCAGCGGGTGTGACGACTGAAGTGCGTGTGGGTGTTTGCGTCGCGCGTTCCTGCGATCTGTTCGTCGCATTGCTCGCTGTATTGAAGGCGGGCGGCGTGTTCGTCGCGCTCGATCCGCGTCATCCGGCGGCGCGCCTCGATTGGGTCGCGCGGGATGCGGGGCTCGTGCACGGCATCGTCGACGGGTCCGCGGATGCGGCGATGCGTGCGCGTTTCACGCAATGCTTCGACGTTGCAAGCGCTGCTGCGACAGATGTGGCGGCGCCTCGTTTCGACGGCGATGCAGAAGACACGCCGGTGCATCCGCGCGCGGCGGCCTACATGATCTACACGTCGGGGTCGACCGGCACGCCGAAAGCCGTGGCCGTCGAACACGGGCCGCTTGCCGCGCACGGTGAAGCGCTCGCTGGCTCGTTGCCGATCGGTGCCAATGACCGCGTGCTGCATTTCGCATCGGTCAATTTCGACGTCTCGATCGAAGCGTGGTTAGTACCGCTTGCCGTCGGCGGCAGCGTGGTGATCAGTGATCCACCGCCGTTCGCGCCGGAAACCACGCATGCGTTCATGCTGCGTGAAGGCGTTACCAATACGACGCTGCCGCCTGCTTATGTGCGCGAGTTCGCGAACGTTTGCGAGCGCCTCGGCGTGCCGCCTTCGCTGCGCACGCTGCTGTTCGGCGGCGAAGCGATGTCGCAAGACAGTTTCGACGAGATTCGCCGCGTGTTCCCGTCGGTGCGTCTCGTCAATGGCTATGGACCGACCGAGGCGGTGATCTCGCCGATGTTGTGGCCCGTCGATCCGGGCATGACACCGGCACTCGAGGACGGCAATGGTTTTGCCTCGCTGCCGATCGGTTGGCCGATCGGGCGACGCGTGGCGCGCATCGACGGCGCGGCGCAACTGGGCGAAAGCGGCGAACTGCTGCTCGGCGGCGTGTGTCTCGCGCGCGGCTATCACGGCCGCGCGGCGCTGACAGCTGAACGTTTTCTGCCGGATCCGACTGGCGAACCGGGCGAACGGATTTACCGCACCGGCGACCTCGCGCGTGAACGCGCGGACGGCTCGTTCGATTATCTCGGCCGCATCGACGATCAGGTTCAGGTGCGCGGCGTGCGCGTCGAACCCGGCGAGATCGCGGCTTGTCTGCTGACGCATCCGGCAGTGGCCGACGCGGGTGTGCTGGCCGAATCTGCTCATGGCCGAACGCAACTGATCGCATGCGTCGTGCTGCAAGACACACTCGACGATGCCGCGCTGCAGGCGCATCTCGCCGCGCATTTGCCGCAGGCGTGGATGCCGCATCGTTTGGTGCGCTTCGAGCGCCTGCCGTATACGTTGAACGGCAAGCTCGATCGCGCCGCATTGCGCGACTTCATTGCCACGATGCCGGCTGTCGTCGATGCGAATCACGTCGCGCCTCGAACCGCTACCGAAACGCGCCTCGCCACGCTTTGGCAAACCCTGTTGAACGACCCTGCGCCGATCGGCTGCAGCGACCGCTTCTTCGCACGCGGCGGCGATTCGCTCGCAGCGATGCAATTGCAGGCGGCGATCCGCATCGAATGGCGCGTGAATCTACGGCTCGACGCGTTGTTCGACGATCAACCGCTCGAAGCGCTGGCGCGTCTGATCGATGCCAGCGAGACTGAAACGTCGGTGGGTTCGCATGCCATCACTGTCGTGCGGACCGCCGATGCGCCGTTCATGGATCGTGCCGCGTCGTTCGCTCAACAGCGGTTCTGGGTGCTCGCGCAAACACAGGACGCCGGCGCGGCTTATCACGTTGCCGTGCAATGGGATGTGCAAGGCGCACTCGATATCGGTACGCTGCAACGCGCGCTCGATTGTTTGATCGCGCGTCATCAGGCGTGGCGAACGACGCTGGTCGAGTCCGACGACGGCATCGTCGTGCAACGCATTCATGCCCGCTTACCGGTTGCGATTGCGCAAATCGACTTGCGCGGCGCCGGCGAGCCCGAGCGTGCATCGCGCTTGGTGGCGTTCACGGAACAACATGTCGGCGCGCCTTTCGATCTGTCGAAAGGTCCGTTGGTGCGCGCCGCGCTCGTTACGGTCACTGACGACACGCAGCGCTTCCTGTTGACCGCGCATCATTCGATCAGCGACGGCTGGAGTTCGCGCTGTGCGTTCGAAGAACTGCGCGCCGCCTACGCCGCTTTCGCGACGGGAAACGAGCCGCAATTGCCCGCGTTGACGGTGCAGTACGCCGACTACGCGCAATGGCAACGCGACTGGCTCGCGGCCGGCGAAGGCGAAAGGCAACTGGCTTACTGGCGCGACGCATTGCGCGACGCGCCCGAAGCGCTAGCACTGCCGCTAGACCGGCCGCGCTCGCCGGAGCACGACTATCGCGGCGGCCGCCTCGCGCTGCGTTTGCCCGTGGCGCTATCCGAAGCCGTGCGCGAAACGGCGCGACGCGCGCAGGCATCGCCGTTCACGGTACTGCTTGCCGCCTTCGACGCCTGGCTTTACCGATTGACCGGCGCGACCGATGTCGTCGTGGCCGCGCCGATCGCGCATCGGCAGCGGGCGGAGACTGCGCCGCTGGTAGGTCTTTTCCTCAACACGCTTGCGCTGCGCGCGCGCGTAGCGCCGGACCAATCGTTCGCTGCGTTGCTCGACGGTGTACGCCGTTCCGCGTTCGATGCGTTCGCGCATCAGGATGTACCGTTCGATCAGGTGCTCGATGCCGTCAAGCCGCCGGTGCGGCGCGGCGATGCCTGGCTGAAGGTCAAGTTCGCGCAGCAGTTCGATCTGGAACTGTCGGCTGAATTGCCGGGCGCTTCGGTGCGCATGTCGCCGGGGCTGGACCTCGCCGCGCGCTTCGACTACGCGCTCGATTTCACGGACGACCCGCGTGGCATCGAGCTTGTCGTCGCGTATGCGCTCGACGGTATCGACGAACGGACTGCGCAGGCATGGCTGCACAGCTACGCCGCGCTCGTCGCCGATGCCGTGCGCGATCCGCAGCGTGCGATTGCCGAACTGGATTGCGCGGATAGCGCCGACTATCGCGCCGCGCGGCGTGGCCGCGAGTTGAAGCCGGCGGCTGGCAACGTGCTCGCGCTGTTCGCGCGGCATGCGTGTGAAACACCGCATCGCGTGGCGCTCGCGGACGCCGATACTCAGCTGACGTATGCCGAAGTCGACGCAGCGTCGGATCGTATCGCGTTCGCTTTGCGGGAGCGTGGGGTAAGTGCAGAGCAACCGGTGGCCGTGTGTATCGAGCGGTCGGTGCGCTTTGCCGCCGCGCTGATTGGCGTGATGAAGTCCGGTGCGTACGTCGTACCGCTCGATCCTGCCGCGCCGCATGAGCGTCTGACGGCTTCGGTTGAGGCATGTGGCGCGCGGTGGATCCTGACAACAAGTAAAGACGTCACGACTGTAGGCGCAGCGACCGCGCTCGATTTCGATACGCTCACGCAAGCGTCATCGTCGGCGAGCGTGGGTGACACGACCGCAACCGCGTCGCACACGCCCCCGTTGGCGAATCAAGCCGCCTACCTGATCTTCACTTCGGGCTCGACCGGCACGCCGAAAGGCGTGGTCATCTCGCATGGCGCACTGGCCGACTATGTCGAGGGCATGCTGGACGAACTCGCATTCGTCGCCGACGCATCCATGGCAATGGTCTCCACCGTCGCTGCCGACCTCGGCCATACGACGCTATTCGGCGCGCTGTGCTCGGGCCGCACGCTGCATCTGCTGCCTGCGCAATGCGCGTTCGATCCCGATCGCTTCGCGTACGAAATGCGCACGCGCAACGTCGGCATTCTCAAGATCGTGCCGAGTCACCTGCACGCGCTGCTCGACGCGCAACATCCGGCCGATGTGCTGCCCGCGCATGCGCTGGTGACAGGCGGCGAAACGCTGCCTTGGTCGCTGGTTGAGCGAATCGCGGTAATCAAGCCGGCCTGCCGCGTGATCAATCACTATGGCCCGACCGAAGCAACGGTGGGCGCGTTGACGTGCGACACGTCTTCGCCAGCGCAAGCCGCAGTGTATGCGCTGAGCGCGCACGCCGTGCCGCTCGGTCTGCCATTGCCGAACGCCTATGCCTGCGTGCTCGACAGCCACGGCGCGAGCGTGCCGCCGGGCGCAATCGGCGAGTTGTATCTCGGCGGACCGGGTTTGGCGCGCGGCTATCTGAATCGCGCCGCCGCGACCGCCGAGCGTTTCGTACCGAATCCATTCGCGCCGGGCGAGCGTCTTTACCGAACGGGCGACCGCGTGAGACTGCGCGCAGATCATCGTCTGGATTTTCTGGGCCGGCTCGACGATCAGGTAAAGATTCGCGGCTACCGCGTCGAACCTGGCGAGGTCAGTGCGGCACTGCGCGCACTCGACGGTATCGCTCAAGCCGAAACACTTGCTGTCGAGCAGGAAGGGCGTTTGCGTTTGGCATCGTTCGTCGCGTTGACGAGCGGTGCGCGCTTCGACGAAGCCGCATTACGCGCGGCATTGAGCGCCCGTTTGCCGGACTACATGGTGCCGGCCGTGTTGCAGCGTGTCGTCACCTTGCCTGTGACCGCCAACGGCAAGGTGGACCGCGCGGCATTGCGGGCGCTGGCGGCTGCACCGGCGCCGCTGGTGGCCACGGGCGATGCGCCGCAAGGCGCAACGGAAGAAGTCCTCGCCGCCGTCTGGATGGACGTGCTCAAAGCCGAACGCGTAGGCCGCGACGACAACTTCTTCGAGCTGGGCGGCGATTCGATTCTGGTGTTGCAGGTGATCGCCCGTTCGCGCAAGCGCGGCGTGCGCTTTACGCCGAAGCAACTGTTCGATGCGCCCACGCTCGCGCAACTCGCGCGTGTCGCGACGACGGTGGATGTTGCTGTACAACAGGCTGCACCGGGCGCATCGAAGGCGCAAGCCGTACCATCCAAACTTGAGCAGTCCGCCGCGCTCACACCTGCGCAACTGCGTTTCTTTGCACTGGAGATTCCGCAGCGTGGCCACTGGAATCAATCCATCGAACTCGACACGCAAGCGCCTTTCGACTTCGACGCTTTCGCGCGCGCATTCGAAACGCTGCTGACACACCACGAAATTTTCCGCCAGCGTTTCACACCGGTTGGTGCGCAAGGCGAATGGCGACTGACTTTGGGCGAGCGCGCATTCGAAACACTGCCGCTCGCCGCAGTTTCCGCACGCGACGAAGCCGACGCGCTAGCCCAATTCGACGCATTGCAAAGCACGCTCGATCTGAAGCACGGCCCGCTCGTCTGCGCATTGGCCGCGCTGCTGCCCGACGGCACGACGAAGCTCTATCTGGCGATCCACCACATCATCGTCGACGGCGTGTCGTGGCGTGTGCTGCTGGATGATCTCGACGCCGCCTATCGCGCCGCTTGCGAGCGCCGCAGCGTGCGACTCGCATCGACGGGAACGAGCGCGCAGGAATGGGCGGCACGGCTGGCACGCGCCGCGCTCGACATCACGAACTCTCCGTTTGCCGCCGAACTGCCGTACTGGACCGCGCTCGCCGCGCCGTACGACGATCTGCCGCTCGACCGTCCGCAAGCCAAGGCGAGCAACGCCGACGCGCAATCCGTGATCCAGACCATCGGCGCCGATCTGACGCGGGCCGCGTTGACGGAAGCGAATGCCGCTTACCGTACGCAGATGATCGAACTGCTGATCGCGGCGCTGGCGCAGTCGCTCGATATGCCCGTGTGCCGTATCGAACTCGAAGGCCACGGCCGTGAGGCTTTGTTCGACGACGTCGACGTCAGCCGCACGCCTGGCTGGCTCACGAGTCACTATCCGGTGCAGTTCACGCTTGAAAGCACGCCGGCGGCCACGCTCGGCGCGGTCAAGGACACACTGCGCGCGGTGCCGAACAAAGGCCTCGGCTTTGGCGTGCTGCGCCACTACGGCGACACGGCGACGCGCGCCGCGCTCGCCGCCGTGCCGCGCCCGCATGTGACCTTCAACTATCTCGGCCAGTTCGACGCGCCGCGCGATGCGGTGCTCGTGCCGCGTTTCGGCGGCGCGGGCTGCGAGCGTGATCCAGCGGGGCCGATCGGCAATGCGCTGGCGATTCACGCCTATATCGACGGTGACGCCACGCGCACGCTCAAAGTCCATTGGGTCTACGGCGCGACGCAATTCGAGCGCGCCACGGTGGAAGCCATCGCGCAGCGCTTCGAAAGTGCGCTCGCGGACTTGACCGCCGCATGTGCGGCGCGTCTTGCGCAACGCGGCGGTGGCGCAACGCCAGGCGACTATCCGCTCGCGCGCGCGGGCGGTTTGACGCAGGCCGCGCTGGAGCGCGTGCCGCTCGACTTGCGCACCATCGACGACATCTATCCGCTTTCGCCGATGCAGCACGGCATTCTGTTCCATTCGCTGTTCGCGCCGGAGCAATCGACCTATGTGAATCAACTGGTCGCGACGTTGATCGAGCCGGACGTGCAACGCCTGCGCGCGGCATTCGAAGCCACCGTGCCGCGCCACGACATTCTGCGCACGAGCTTCACGCCGGTCGAAGCGACGCCGATGCAGCTCGTGCATCGCCAGGCGCGCATGCCGGTGGAGATTCTCGATTGGCGCGAGCGCGGTGCGGATGCGCATGATGCATTCGAAAGCTGGCTCAGCGCCGACCGTGCGCGCGGTTTCGATCTGACCTCGCCGCCGTTGATGCGCGTCGCGCTGATCCGCATCACGGACGACGCGTGGCGTCTCGTCTGGACGCGTCACCATTTGCTGCTCGACGGCTGGAGCACGGCGCGTTTCTTTGCCGACGTGCTGCGCGACTATATCGAACCGCTGCGTCCGCAACCCTTCGCGGCGCCCGCGAAGACGCGCTATCGCGACTTCATCGCGTGGCTGGCCGCGCGCGACTCAGAAAGCGAGCGCGCCTTCTGGTTGCAACGTCTTGCATTGCTCGAAGAACCGACGCTGGTTGCCGAACGTGAATCCGCGAGCCACCGCGAGCCGCAGCATTTCACGCGGCGTGAGTCGCTTGACGCGGCGACGATGGCACGTCTCACCGATATCGCGCGCCGTCTGAAGATCACGGTCAACACGATGGTGCAGGGTGCATGGGCGCTCGCCTTGCAGCGGATGACGCATCACACTGCCGTCGCTTTCGGCGCGACCGTCGCCGGCCGTCCTGATGCCTTGCCGGACGTCGACACCGTGCTCGGTCTTTTCATCAACACACTGCCGGTGATTACCGCACCGCTGCCGCAACGCCGCGCATCGGCATGGCTGCACGATTTGCAGCGCGACAATGCCGCGGCTGCGGAGCACGCACATACGCCGCTGTACGAAATCCAGCAATGGGCCGGCCAAGGCGGTGGCGCATTGTTCGACACGCTGCTCGTGTTCGAAAACTATCCCGTGGATGAAGCATGGCAAGGGCGCGACGAGCGCGCGCTCAAGCTGCGTGAGTTGCGCAATATCGAAGCGACGGATTTCGCGCTCACGCTGGTGATCGAAGCGGGTGCCACGCTCACGATCGACTACGGCTACGATGCCGCGCAACTCGATGAGACGCGCGTCGCCGCATTGCATCGCGCGTTTGCCACTTGCCTTGCGGGCTTGATTGCCGATCCGGACGCACCGCTCGGCACGATTTCAATTTCCACCGCCGACGATCTGACCACGCTGGCCCGCATCAACTCGACCACCCACGTGTGGCCGCACGCGCAACAGCAGGCGCTGCATCGCCAGTTCGAACAGAAGGCGCTGGCGTCGCCGGATGCTATCGCGCTCGAATTCGTCGACTCGCAAGGGCACACGCAGCAGATGACCTACGGCGAGCTCGATGCGAACGCCGATCGTGTCGCCGCCTCGCTCATCGAAGCCGGCGTGCGCGCGGACACGGCGGTGGCGCTGTGCGTCGAGCGATCGTTCGACATGGTCGTGGCGCTGATCGGCGTGCTCAAAGCGGGCGCTGCTTATCTGCCCATCGACCCCGACTATCCGGCGGACCGCATCGCGTATCTGCTCGGCGACGCGAAGCCCGCAGTCGTGCTGATACAGCCGCATCTGCTGGAACGCATCGCGGCGGCGGTCGACAGCACCCGCACAAAAGTCCTGACCGTCGACGCACTACGCGGCGCCGACTTTACGCTCAGCGCTCCCGTGGCAGTCTCGCCCGATCAGCTTGCTTACCTGATCTACACGTCTGGTTCGACCGGCAAGCCGAAGGGCGCGGGCAATACGCATCGCGCGCTGGCAAACCGCATTGCGTGGATGCAGGACGCGTATCGACTCGATGCCAACGATGTCGTGTTGCACAAGACGCCGTTCGGTTTCGACGTGTCGGTGTGGGAATTCGTGTGGCCGCTCGCCGTCGGCGCGAAGCTCGCGATTGCGGCGCCCGGCGACCATCGCGATCCGGCGCGCCTCGTCGCGGCAATCGAAACACACCGTGTCACGACGCTGCATTTCGTGCCGTCGATGCTCGCGGCCTTCGTCGCTCATCTGGAAGACTTTCACGCCGCGGTGCGCTGCGCGAGCGTCGAGCGGATCGTCGCCAGCGGCGAAGCGCTCGCGCCGGAACTAGTGGCTCGCGTCGCAAAACAATTGCCCCACGCGCGGCTCTACAACCTCTACGGCCCCACTGAAGCCGCCATCGACGTTTCGCACTGGACATGCGGCGCGCCCGATGCAGACGCGGCGTCCGTGCCGATCGGTCATCCGATTGCGAACGTGCAACTGCACGTGCTCGACGCGGCGTTGCAGCCGCTGCCACAAGGCGCGATCGGCGAACTGTACCTGGGCGGCGTGGGATTGGCGCGCGGCTACCTCGGCCGTGCTGCGTTGACGGCGGAACGCTTCGTTCCCGATCCGTTCTCGCATGGAGCACGGCTTTATCGAACCGGTGACCTTGCACGCCGCCGCGCGGACGGCGCGCTCGACTATCTCGGCCGCATGGATACGCAGGTGAAGTTACGTGGCCAGCGCGTCGAGCCCGGCGAAATCGAAGCGCTGTTGCGTGCGGCGCCGGGCGTGCATGACGCCGTGGTGATCGTGCGTGACGAGCAATTGATTGGCTACGTGGCGCGCGGCGCGGACAACGCGCTCGACACGCAGGCGCTGCTCGACGATTTGCGCGCGCAACTGCCGTCATACATGGTGCCTTCGTATCTGATCACGATGGATGCACTGCCGGTCACGCCGAACGGCAAATGCGACCGTCACGCGCTGCCGGCTCCCGTGCGCGGTACGGCCTCAGAAAATGCCGTGAGCGTGGCCGCCACCGAGACCGAGCGTGAACTCGCCGAGATCTGGAGACGGGTGCTGCGTGTCGACACGATTGGCCGCGACGACGACTTCTTCGCGCTGGGCGGTCACTCGCTGCTCGCGACACAAGCCAACGCGCAGGCGAATCTGCACTGGACGCTGATTCTGCCGCTGCGCACCTTGTTCGACGAACGCACCTTGCAGCGCTGTGCCGCCGCGATCGATCGCGCGCTTGCCGAGCGCGGTGCACACGGCGCGGGTGATACCGCGAGCGCGATCGATGCACTCCTCGACGAATTCGAGCTGCAATAAGCCCAATACGCCGCCCAATACGCCGCCCAACACGTCGATCCGTCGACCAGCCGACCCGTACTGAGACAACCCAGCATGACCACTGCCAAACCGGATCTGCTTTCCCTCGCGTCACGCTTCGCGCTGTTGCCGGATGCGCAGCGCAAGGCCTTTCTCACGAAGCTCGACGCCGCCGGCATCGACTTTCGCGTGCTGCCGATTCCACCGCGCGCCGAGCGCACGGCGAGCGTGCCGGCTTCGTTTGCGCAAACGCGTTTGTGGCTGCACGCGCGGATGATCGATGAACCGGCGGCGTATCACATCACCGAACGCTTACGGCTCGACGGCGCGCTCGATGCCAACGCGTTGCGTCTTTCGTGCGATGCGCTGATCGCGCGTCACGAAGCGCCGCGTACGACCTTCACCGAAAGCGGCGACGGCGTGTTGCAAACGGTGCATGCGCCATCTCGCTGCCCGTGGCACGCGAGTGACGTGAGCGCATTGCCCGCGGATCAGCGCGAGACGCGCGCCGCCGACATCGCACGCGCCGACGAAGCGAAGGCCTTCGATCTGTCGCTCGGGCCGTTGATGCGCGCGCACCTGATTCGTCTCGACGCGACCACGCACTGGCTCGCGCTGACGACGCATCACATTGTCTCCGACGGCTGGTCCGCGGACGTGATACTGGCCGAACTGGCGTCGTTTTATCGCGCGTATGCGAAGAGCGAAGCGGTGTCGCTCGCGCCGTTGCCGATCCAGTACGCCGACTTCGCGTTGTGGCAGCGCCGCTGGCTCGACGCGGGAGAACGTGAGCGCCAGTTGGCGTTCTGGCGCGAACGGCTGGATGCGAATCGCGACGTGCTGATGTTGCCAGGCGCCGCACCGCGTCCGGCGCAGCGCAGCGCGCGTGGTGCAAGGCATCGGTTCGTTATCGATGCCGCGCTCGCGCAGCAGGTAAAGACACTGGCCAATGCGCAGCGCGCGACGCCGTTTGCCGTCTTGCTGGCGGTATTGAGTGCTTTGCTCGCGCGCTCGTCGGGTGAAACGCAGATTCAGATCGGTGTACCCGCGGCGAATCGCGAGCGCGGCGAAGTGGCCGGGCTCGTCGGCTTCTTCGTGAACACGCTCACGTTGGCCGCGCCGGTTCCCCCAGCGCAGCCGTTTGCTTGGTTGGTCGGCGCGACGCAGCAAACGCTGATCGACGCCCAATCGCATCAGGACGTGCCGTTCGAACAGGTGGTCGAAGCGCTCGGCGTGGTGCGCAGCGCGAGTCATCATCCGCTGTTTCAGGTGATGGCCGCTTATGGCGCGCGGCGCCGTCTGCCGTCGCTCGCGGAAGTGCGCATGACGGAGTTGCCGTCGGGTGCGCCGTTTGCCAAATTCGATTTGACGTTGAGCTTCGAGGAACGGGACGACGGTTCGATCGATGCCTACTTCATCTACGCGCTTGACCTGTTCGACGCCGATGCGATAGAGCGCCTCGCCGCGCGATTCATCGAGTTGCTATCGAATGCGACGGCGGCACCGGCCACCGCGGTAGGAGATTTGCAGTGGCTGCCGCAAGCGGAGCGTGCACAACTCGACGCATGGAATAGCACGGCGCTCCCGCATGAGACGGTGTTCAGGCCGGTGCATCAGCGAGTGGCCGACCACGCCAGCGCGCGGCCGGACGCGCGCGGCGTCGCGGATATGCATCGCTCGCTTACGCGCGGCGAAGTGGATGCGCAAGCCGCGCATTTGGCGCAACGCCTCGTCGCGGCAGGTGTGAGTGCGGAGATGCGGGTCGGCGTGGCGCTGAGCCGGTCGGTGGACCTGCTGGTCGGTCTGATCGCCGCGCTGAAATCGGGCGGTGCGTTCGTGCCGCTGGACCCGAGCCATCCGCGTGAGCGTCTTGCACAGATTCTCGACGATGCGCAGATCACGCACGTCATCACGGAACGTGCGAGTCTCGCCGCGTTGCCGGAGTCGGATCGTCTGCGGTTGTGGCTGATCGACGAGGAACCGCCGGTTAACGAACCGTCGGCGGCGGATGTCGAGTTGCCGCGTGTGTCGCCGCACCAGGCGGCGTATGTGATTTATACGTCGGGCTCGACGGGCAAGCCGAAGGGCGTGGTGGTCGATCACGGTTCGTTTGCATTGCATTGCGCGGCGATCGCGGAGCGCTACGGCGCAGGCGAGCGTGACGTGTTCCTGCTGTTCCAGTCGGTCAATTTCGACGGCGCGCATGAAGGCTGGTTCTCGCAGTACATGTCCGGCGCGGCTGTGGCGATCACGGCGGACACGCTGTGGCCGCCCGCGCAAACCTGCCGGATGATGGTGCGCGAAGGCGTGACCATGACCTATGTGCCGCCCGGTTGCGCGACCCAGCTCGCCGAGTGGGCGCTCGCGCACGGTGCGCCACCGAGCTTGCGTTCGCTGACGGTGGGCGGTGAAGCCACCTCGCGTGAAGCGTTCGCGCTGATGCGCCGAGCGTTTCCGAATGCGCGCATCGTCAACGGTTATGGGCCGACTGAAACCGTCATCACGCCGATGCTGTGGATGTTCTATCCGACCGACGACAGTACGAAGCTCGCGGACAGCGCCTATCTGCCGATCGGCACGCTGGTCGGCGCGCGTTCGGCGCATGTGCTCGATTCACGCTTGAATCCGCTGCCGGTCGGCGTGATCGGCGAGTTGTATCTGGGCGGCGAGGGCGTGGGTGTCGCGCGCGGTTATCTCAACCGGCCGGCGCTCACGGCCGAGCGCTTCGTGCCGGATCCGTTCGGCGTGCCGGGCGCGCGGCTCTATCGTACAGGCGACCTCGTCAAGCGGCGCGCGGACGGCGTGTTCGATTTCATTGGCCGCGTCGATCATCAGGTGAAGCTGCGCGGCTTGCGGATCGAACTTGGTGAGATCGAAGCACAACTCGCTTCGCACGACGATGTGCGCGAAGCCGTGGCGATCGTGCATGGCAAGGGTGCGCAAGCGGCGCTGGTCGCGTATGTCGAATTGAGCGCCGAAGCGCGTGAACGCAGCGCACGCGCGGATGCGGCCGAACTCGACGCGCATCTGCGTCATACGTTGCCCGACTATATGGTGCCCGCGCATATCGTCGTGCTCGACGCGTTGCCGCGCAATGCCAACAGCAAGGTGGACCGCGCGGCGTTGCCGGAGCCGCAGCGTGTTGCGCGTGCCTATCAGGCGCCCGCAGCGGGACTCGAAACCGCGCTCGCGCAGATTTTCCGCGAAGTGCTGGGTGTGGAGCGTGTCGGCCGCGGCGATCATTTCTTCGAGCTCGGCGGGCATTCGCTCGCGGCGGTTCGTGTCGCGACGCGCGTGGCCGAACGGCTCGCACGCGATGTGCCGGTGCGCACGCTCTTCGAAGCGCCGACGCTGGCGCAATACGCGCAGAGGGTGATGGCGGCGGCACGCAGCGAGGCGATGGCCGATGTCGGCAACGAAGCTTCGAGCGGCGCCTCGAATTCACGCCTCGCACCCGATGCGAACGGCGTGCTGCCGCTTTCTTCCGCGCAATTGGGCTTGTGGTTCCTGTGGCGCTCGCAACCGGATAGCGCGGCCTACAACATTCCTGTTGCGCTGCGTCTGCGCGGCACGCTCGATGTCGATGCGTTGCGCGAAGCGTTTGCTCAGGCGGCTGCGCGGCATCCGGCGTTGCGTGTGCGGCTCGTTGAACGTGAAGGGCAATTGCCGGGCCAACGAGTTGGCGAGTCGATGTCATTTGAGCTGGGCATGATCGATCTGTCCGGCGATCCGACAGAAGCTGCCCGTGAGCATGCCGCTGTCGCGCTGACCGACGAAGACGCGCTTACGCCATTCCATCTGCTCGACGATGCCCCGCTCTGGCGCGTGCGCTTGGTGCGCCTTGCCGAGCAGGATCACGTGTTGTCGCTGGTCGTGCATCACATCGTGTCGGACGGTCAGTCGATCGATCTATGGCTCGATGATGTACGGACCACTTATGTCGCGATTGTGCGAGGCGCGTCGCCGGCGGTTTCGGTATCGGGATCGCCCTTGCATCAGGAACTGATCCTGCCGGTCGCCGCGGCGCGGGCGCGTCTATCGTTCTGGCGCGATGCGTTGGCGGATGTGCAGTCGCATGTGCTGCCGTCGCCCTCGTCGGGCCGTGCTGCGTCGCCGAGTTGGAGCGCCGGCCGTCTTGCGTTCGAATTCAGCCCGGCGCTCGTGCGCCGCGCCCGCTCGATGGCGCTCGAGGTTCACGCCACCTTGCCTATGTTGTTACACGCCGCGCTGAACGTAGCCTTCTATCGTGCGACGGGCGTCACCGATCAACCGGTCGGCGTTCTCGCCTCGACGCGTGAACTGACAGGCGAGGCCGCGCGCCGCGCGCTCGGACTCTTCATCAACGCCGTTGTCGTGCGCACGCGGCTCGCGAAAACCGACACGCCGGCAACGCTGCTCGCCGAAGTCCGAGACGCCGCGCTCGCCGCCTATGCGCATGCGGATACGCCATTCGCCGACGTGGTGGCGGCATTGCGCGCTCCGCGCAGCGAAGTCGCCAATCCGCTTTTCTCAGTGATGTTCAACTACCTGCGCCCGGCGGGAACAGCGGAACGCGACTGGGCCGGCCTCACGCTCGACGACTTCAACGACGTGCGGCATCGAGTGGTGTTCGAACTGGAACTGGATGTGGTCGAGCACGCCGACGGACGCGTGACCGGCGCTTTTTCGTATGCGAACGAGTTGGTGGACGGCCGCTTTGTCGAGGTACTGACCGCCGACTATCTGGACGTGGTGCAGCAGTTCGTCGATGCGCCGCATGAGCAACTGGGTGCTTCGGCGGCGCGCTTTGCATTGGAGTCCGCAAGCCTCGCGACCGGCGCGCAGGCAAGCACGACATCTCACGACGAAGCATCGCAGCGCGCCCAGGCGCTTGAACGCGTCTGGGGCGATCTCTTCGAGGGCAACACGCCCGCGCATCACGACGACCTGTTCGAGGCGGGCGCGAGTTCATTCGACGTGGTGCGCTTCGTCGATGCCGCGCGAGTCGCCGGCCATGCGCTGGAGATCGCCGACGTATTCGCCGCGCCGACCTTCGCGCAACTGGCGGTGAGGCTCGTCGCGCAGGCGTCGAACGTTGCTGCATTACGCGACGGCGCGTAGGCCGAGCACAAAACCCGGCAAAAAACGCAGTCAATAAAAAACGGCATCAATCACGAAAGATTTTCACCGGCCCGCGCATCCGGCGCGCCGGCTTCCACCGATAAGGACCTGCGACATGCACAGAGACACTGTATTTGATCTGATCGGAATCGGCTTCGGACCGTCGAATCTCGCGCTTGCCGTGCGGCTCGCCGAAGAGGCCGGCGTGTCGGACCTCGCGCATTGCTTCATCGAGCGTCAGCCGGAATTCGGCTGGCACCGCGGCATGCTGCTCGACGATTGCCGGATGCAGATTTCCTTCCTCAAGGATCTCGTGACGATGCGCGATCCGAAAAGCCGCTTCACGTTCATCAACTATCTCTACGAACGCGGACGTCTGGCGGATTTCGTCAATCTGAAGAACTTCTATCCGACGCGCGTGGAGTTCCATGATTACCTGAGCTGGGTCGCGGCGTCGTTCGACGATCGCGTGAACTATGGGCAGACCGTGACCGGCATCGAAGCGGTCAAGAGCGCCACGAATGCGAACGACGTCGAAGCGCTGCGGGTTTTCTCGCGCGATAGCGAAGGCCGTGAATGGCAACGTGTGACGCGGGCGCTGTCGGTCGGCATCGGCGGCGGTCCGCAGGTGCCGGAGGCGTTCGCCGCGCTCGGCACGCACAACATCGTGCATTCGTCGCAGTACCTGACTTCCATCGACCGCGCGGTCGGACCCGCGAGCGGCGCGCAAAAACGCGTGGCGGTGATCGGCGCGGGACAGAGCGCGGCCGAGGTGTTCGTCGATCTGACGCGCCGCTATCCGCACGTCGACGCGAGCCTCATCATTCGTTCGAGCGCGCTGAAACCCGCCGACGACAGCCCGTTCGTCAACGAAATCTTCAGCCCCGCTTTTACCGATATCGTCTACGCGCAGCCGCGCGACGGCCGCCGCTCGCTGATCGAGCGCTTTCGCGACACCAACTACGCGGTGGTCGACCGTCCGCTGATCGAGCAGATCTATGAAATGCTTTATCTGCAGAACGTGTCCGCCGATCCGCGCCACCGGCTGCTGGCGAACACCGGCATCGAAACGGCAGTGCGCACGGCCGGCGGCCAGATCGAACTCACATTGCGTGACCGTCTGAGCGGTCACGCACGCGCCGAGCAATTCGACGCGCTCGTGCTTGCAACGGGATATCGCCGCGACACCCATTTCGACTTGCTGGAAGGGCTTGCGCCGCATCTTGGCGATGCGCTCGCGCAAGGCAACGTCGAACGCGATTACCGGCTCGCCACGCCGGCGAGCTTCAAACCGCGCATTTACCTGCAGGGCTGCTGCGAAGACAGTCACGGGTTGTCCGACACGCTGCTGTCGGTGCTCGCGCTGCGCTCAGACGAAATCGCCGCTTCGCTCGCACATCACACATCGCAAGACCGGTCGGCCGGCCGGACACAACAAGCACAAGAAAACGCGACGAGCGTGGGCCGCATGGCCTTCGCTCTTTAATAAAAAGCGGTCTTTTGGCCGCGGAAGAACCTGGAGCATCGAGAGATGGAGTGGGCAATAGGCACGCGCCGGAGTGCAACCGCCGCCGCGGCGAGCGTGGCGTTTTATGCGGCGGCAGCCGCTACCGCACAGGCGCAGCAGTCGGCGCAAACCGAGGGCAATGCGCAGCAGAACACCAGTACGAGCCAAGCGGGCGCGACTGCGGCCGGTACGCTGCCTTCGATCAGCGTCGAAGGCTCGGCCGACAATGACGACACGGTGGGCCTCGTTGCACGCCGTAGCAGCACCGGCACCAAGACCGACACGCCGCTGAAGGAAATTCCGCAGACGATCAACGTCGTTACCGCACTGCAGATCGAGGAGACCGGCGCGACCAGCATCAACGAGGCGCTGCGCTACATTCCGGGCTTCTCGACCTATGGTGCGGATGTACGCTCCGACTGGTATTCGGTGTTGCGCGGCTTCACGCCGACCGTGTTCGTCGACGGCCTGCAAGTGCCCAATACGCTCAATCTCGCGAGCTGGCGTGTCGATCCGTACATGATCGACAGCATCACGGTGCTGCGCGGTCCGACCTCGGTGCTGTACGGCCAGGGCGACCCGGGCGCGATCATCGACGTGCAGAGCAAGCTCGCCAACGGCGAGCGCATTCGCGAAGTGGAAATGCAATTGGGCGACTACGCGCGCAAGCAGATCGCATTCGACGTGGGCGACAAGGTCGATAGGGACGGCACGCTGTCCTATCGTTTCCTCGGCGTGGGACGTGACGGCAATTCGCAGACCGGGCCGAATCCGGAGCAGCGCGTGGCGTTGGCGCCCTCGGTGAAGTGGCAGCCGAACGCGAAGACTTCGCTGACGGTCGAGGCGACTTATCTGCAGGATTGGGGCGACGCATCGAATAACTTCTTGCCGGCACAAGGCACGATTTTGCCGAATCCGAATGGCAAGATTTCGCCGGACCTGTACACGGGCGATCCGGAGTTTTCGCACTACCGCAAGAAGCAATGGTCGGTGGGTTATCAGTTCGAATACAAGTTCGATCCGGTGTGGACGTTCCGGCAGAACACTCGCTTGATGCATCTCTCGCTCGATCAGGGGCAGGTGTTCGGCGGCGGTCTCGATCCGGCCGATCCGACCGAGGCGTCGCTGCTGCGCTATGTCGGTCTGTACCAGATGAACTACAGCCGCTTCGATGTCGACAATCAGGCGCTGGCCCGCTTCGGCACGGGTCCGCTCGATCATACGGTGCTGCTGGGCTTCGAATACAACCGGCAGTCGACCACCGATAGCGAATCGATGGCGACCGGTCCGAGCCTGAACATGTACAACCCGGTGTATACGCCGATCACCAACGCGATCTTCAGCGGACCGGACGCGTTCCCACGCACCGACACGAAGTCGACCATGAATGCGTTCGGCGTGTATGCGCAGGACCAGATCAAGTGGCAACGCTGGGTGCTGACGCTCGGCGGGCGTCAGGACTGGAGCAACACCGCGCAGAACGACATCGCCGGTGGCAGCCGCCTCGAACAGAACGATCATGCGTTCTCCGGGCGGGTTGGGCTCGTGTACCTCGGCGATTACGGATTGTCGCCGTACATCAGCTACTCGACGTCGTTCAATCCGCTGGTCGGCGTGAAGATCGCCGGCGGCGGTATTGCCGAGCCGACCAAAGGCAAGCAGATCGAAGCCGGTTTGCGCTGGCAACCGGCCGGCAAGAACCTGATGCTCAGCGCGGCGGTTTATCAGATCAACCAGACCAACGTCGTCACGCCGGACCTCGCGATCGACCCGAGCGGCAGCACCAGCGTGCAGACCGGCGAGGTGCGTTCGCGCGGGATCGAGTTGAGCGGCGTGGGCAATGTCACGCGCAACTTCTCGGTGATCGCCGCGTACGTGTATCAGGACGTGAAGAACATCAAGGCCGGCGACGACACGCTCGGCAAGTGGCCGGTGGATATTCCGCGGCCACGCCAGATGGCGTCGTTGTGGGGCGACTGGACGTGGCATGCCGGGCCGCTGGCAGGTCTCGGCTTTGGTGCGGGCATTCGCTACCAGAGCGGCGCGGCGGGCGCCGCCGACAACTCGCTGTATGTGCGGAGCTACACCGTGTACGACGCAGCGGTTCACTACGAAACGCGCAACTGGCGCTTCGCGGTGAACGGCCAGAACATTTTCAATCGCCGGTTCGTGAGCGGTTGCCAGTCCGTGAATACCTGTTTCTATGGGAATCCACGCACGGTGATCGCAACCGCGAAATACGACTGGTAAGCATGTGGCAATGACTCACACATAGGAACCGACTATGCCGAAGAAGAAACTCGTTTACATCTGGTCGCTCAGAAACGCCGCCGCCGACAAGGCCGGCCAGGAGATCGCGTACAAGAGCGGCACGCGCTACATGAAGTCGGTGCTGGAGTCGCTCGTCGAGGCGCTCAACGGCACCGAGCTAGGCGATCAGTACTCGCTCGAAAAAGTCATTTACGACGACGATGCGGGCTCCAGCGTGGATCGCGAGAAACTGAAGGAATATGGCTTCGCCTATGAGCCGGGCAAGCGCTGGTTCTATCCTCCGAACTTGCGTGTGCAGGGCAAGCCGGTCAACGATCTACTGCTCGCGATTCCGTCGACGTATCGGCGTGAACCGGTCGATGCGCCAGGCCGCCCGGCAGGCAAGAGCGCCTTTGAAAAGCATCTGCTCGATACGCTGGTGGAGTTGAAGGCCGATATCGTCGTGCTGGATGGTTTGCTGATCATTCTCGACGAACTGGTGCGGCCGGGTGCGCCGTTCTATCGCAAGATCGTGAATATCCATCCGGGCGTCACGCGCGCCGAATCGCCGTACGAGCGGCGCGGCGCGTATGCGACGCTCGACGCGCTCTATGGCGCGCGCGGCAAGAAAGTGGTCAACTGGAAGACGATGGAAACCGTGGCGGTCGAACCGCTCTATCTGACCGGCGCATCGTTTCACTACGTCGACAACGGGATCGATTCTGGCGAGGTGATTCACGACGTGCTGAATACCGAAATCGATAAGGACGATACGATCCTCGAACTGCGCTGGAACAATTTCAACCGCAGCCTTTTTCCAGCTTTGAACGAAGGGCTCGCGATGATGGCCGGGCAGTCGGTGCAAGTCGAGGCGTGATTGGCGAAGCGTGCGCCGCTTTGGATGCTACTTGTGGGCGCACGCCGCCGTCGACGGAGCACTGTTCAGCACGCGTCGCATCGGGCTGGTTGCTGTTGCTGCTGCGCGGGCGTGTGCTTCTTGACGCCAAGTCTTCGCGACGCGCTGCCGGAAATCACGAAACTGAGCGCAGCAAGCACCCACACGCCGACTCCGCCGTAGACCATTACCCAGCCGAAGCCCTGCATCAACGCGGCATGTACGACGCTTCCTGAAGGGTCGATTTGTGTCAACGCCGGCATCCCGGTTCTGATCGCTTCGACATCGCCGGCCGCAATTTTCTCCGCGAGCTTGCCGAGCGGCGCGGTGTCAAGCGACTTCGGCAGTCGCGTCTTCAGATTGAACAGAATGCCGCCGACCAGGATCGCGCCCATCAACGCGATGTTGATCGCGAGCGTAATCATCCGCGCGCTCATATCGATGCCCGAGGCCATGCCCGCGCGTTCGGCGGGAACCGCGGCGGTCGTCGTATTGGTGACGGGCGTATTGGTGAGGCCGAGGCCCGCGCCCGTCACCACGCAACCGGGCAACATGGTCCACACGTCAGCATGCGCGGCGCTGCTGCCGTATCGCATCAGCATGAAGCCGAGGCCGATTGTGAAAAGGCCGGCAGGTATGGCGATTCCCGAGCCATAACGCAATGCGAGCCGTTCGCCGAGCGGCGGAAACAGCAGCGTCGGCAACGTGTAGGCGAGCAAGGCGAGTCCGGCGCTCACGCTGTCATAACCGAGACCGATCTGGAAATAGATCGGCAGATAGATCATGAACGGCCAGAAGCTGAAGTTCATGCCCGCCGAGCCCATCAGTGCGCCGGAAAACTGCGGAATCCTGAACACAGAAAAGTCGAACATGGGACGCGCACTGAGCTTCTCCGCAAACAGAAAAGCCACGAAGGCGACCAGTGTTACCGCGATGATGAAAAGCGCTCGCGGATCGCCGAAGCCGAGCGCCGGAACCTGCGTGATGAAATACACGAGCCCGAACACCGCCAGTGACAACGTGACGATGCCGGCAACGTCGAGCGTATGCGCGTGCGGGTCGCGCGATTCCTGCACGCCGCTGAAAACGAGCGTCAAGGTCACGACAGCGAGTAGCGCGTGCACCCAGAAGACCCATTGCCAACTCGATAGCGCCACGATCGCCCCGCCGATGATCGGCCCAAAGCCGAGCCCGATGCCGAAGATGATGCCCCACGCGCTGAATGCGCGAGCGCGTTCGGGTCCTTCGTTGAACTGATGCGATAGCACAGCCACCTGGCAGATCAGCATGGCGCCGCCGCTCGCGCCTTGCAACAGGCGCGCGACGATCAGCGTCGGCACGCTTTGCGCGAGTCCGCAGATCAACGAGGTGATGCCGAACAGGGCGATGCCGATCACGAAGATGCGTCGGCGGCCGAATCGGTCTGCCAGCGTGCCGGTCGCCATCAGGACGGTGGTCACCGCGAGCGTGTACGCGTTCATGATCCACTGCATGCCTTTGAAGTCGCCGTGCAACACGCGCTCGAGCGTCGGCAGGATCACCGGCACGCTGGAGATTTCGAGGCCGAACATCAGCGACGCAAGACACACCGCGCCCAACGCCAGCGTGTTTTTGCGCAGCGAGAGGAAGGTGGCCGGTTGCGAAGTTTCGCTCGCGATGGTTCGTGCAGGGCGCGGCTCGCGCGAGATCGCTCGATGCTCTGCAGTTGCAGCCGCGCGGGGCCGTTCTTCGCGCCGTGGCGGCGCGATCGGATCATTGGACATGAAAATTTCACTTCGTTAGTCGATGGGCTTGCCCACCACGGACTGTGTAATATAGGGGGAATTCATGTCCCCATTGACGCACGAAAATCCCATAAATGTGTCTCGGTGGGAACCAATAAGGCAAGGGTATGAGCGACATCCTCGATGGTGTGACGACGTTCGTGCGCGTGGTCGAAACGGGCAGTTTCGCGCTCGCGGCGGAACGGATGAACCTGACGCGCTCGGCGGTCGGCAAAGTGATCGTTCGGTTGGAGAAGCGTCTCGGCGTACGCCTGCTCAATCGGACGACGCGCAGCCAGAGCCTCACCGAAGACGGCCAGGCTTACTACGACCGCTGCGTGCGCGCGCTGGCCGAACTCGAAGCCGCAGAAGCCGATCTGGACTCTGGGCGACGCGAGCCCAAAGGCCGATTGCGTGTGAGCGTGCCGCAGGCTTTCGGTCATTACTGCGTGGCGCCCGTGCTGCTCGGCCTCGCCCGCAAGCATCCGCAATTGAAGATCGACATTTCGATTACCGACCGCTTCGTCGACGTGATCGAAGAGGGTTTCGATCTCGTGGTGCGCGTGGGTCCGCTCGCGGACAGCGTGAGTCTTGCCGCGCGCAAGCTCGGCATGCAGCACGCGAGCATCGGCGCCGCGCCAGCCTATCTGGCGCGGCATGGCACGCCGGCGAGCGTCGACGAATTGCGCGGACACGCCGTGATTGCCTACTTGCGGGCAGGGTCGGCGCAGCCGTGGGATGTGGTCGACGTCGACGGGCAAATCCGCCGCGCGCAAGTTCAGCCGCAGCTTGGTTTCGACGACATGAAGGGTATTGTCGATGCCGCTCTCGCCGGCTTCGGCCTCGCGTGGCTGCCGAGTTGGCTATTGGCCCGTTATGCGCAAACAGGCGAGCTGGTGACGGTGATGGAGAATTGTTTCCGGCCTGCTCAGGAGATCCACCTGGTGTGGCCGAAGAGTCGCTATCTGGCGCTGAAAACGCGCTGCGCGATCGATGCGCTGGTCGCGGAGATTCCCGCCATGATCGGGGCGCCCGCCGCGGGCGCCCCGAGTTCACGCGATGCTTAGAACTGCAGCGTTGCGCTGGCTACGGCGGTGCGCGTCGGCGACGGCGCCACGTAGTAGCCCCACGCCGTCGTCCAGTAACGGCGGTTGAACAGGTTGTTGATCCCCGCGCGGAACGTCACGTCCTTGCCGGCGATTTTCGTCTCATAGCGGCCGCTCAGATCGAACGTGGTGTAAGCCGGCACGAACTGCGTGTTCTGCGCGTCGACGGCCTGGTTGCCGACGTACTTGCCGCCGAACGCCAGCGTCAGCGGACGCAGATACGACGGGTTGTATTCGATCCGGCCCGTCACGGTGAAGCGCGGCGCGCCGTAGATGCGCTTGCCTTCCACGGTCGGATCGTTGACGTCCATGGCCTTCGTGTCGAGCCACATTACGCCGCCCATGACTCGCCATTCGCTGGTGAGCGCAAGCCAGCCGCTCGCGTCGAGGCCCTGATAGCGCTTGGTGCCGTCCTGCACGAAGATGTTGTCGACGTTCGTGTAGTTGTAGCCCTGATCGACGTGGAACAGCGCGAGGTTGGCGCCCCACTTGGCGTGGTCGGTTTTAAAGCCGACTTCGTACTGCTTGCTGCGCAGTGGGCCGAACGTGTCCGGGTAGTTGAGGTTGGTGTTGGACGCGGCACCGCCCTGTTCCAGCGACTCGACGTAGCTCGCGTACAGCGTCGAGTACGGATCAGTCTTGAACATCAGCGCGAAAGTCGGCGTGACAGGGTCCGCCTGGTATTGCGACGACACCGCGCCGCTCGGGTCGTACACGTGCTGCTGATATTGCGTGTAGCGCACGCCGACCAGCGCCGACAGACGCGACGTGAGCTGCACGGTGTCGCTCGCGTACACGGCGGCTTGCGTGATGCGCTGCTGACGGTACAGGTCCGAGCCGATGCTGACTTCGTCGTTGGTCAGCAAGGTGCTGGCGTACAGATTGCCGTTGCCGAGGAAGTAGCCTTCGTTCCAACCCGTGCTATTGCTGTATTCGCTGGTTTGCGTTTCGAAACCGGCGCCCACCACCACGTCGTGCTTGATGCTGCCCGTGTTGAAATGGCCTTGCACCATGCCGTCGACGTTCTGGTAGAAGTAACGCGTCATGGCCGCATAGAGCGTGTTCGAGTAGTTGCCTGCGGCGTCGGAAACGAACAGGAAGCTATCCGAATTGGTGCGGTTCTCCTTGGCGAAGCGGTACTTCAGGCTCGCGTGCCAGTTGTCGGAGATGCGGTAATCCAGGCCCGTGCCGAACGAGGCCATCTCGGTCTCGTAGTAGTTCTGCGGTTGCGTGAGCGCGTGGGTGACTTTGCTCGCGTCGGGAATGCCGCCGGCGTCGCCGCCGAACATCAGGCCGAACAGCGTGCCGTTGGTTCTGCGCTTCTGGTAGAACGCGTCGGCGCTCCACGTCAAGTCCGGCGTAATGCGGAAGTCGAACGCGAGCGAGGCGACCTGGCGGCGCACGTGGCCGTGGTCCTCGGCGGTGTTGCCGTTTTCGTTGACGAGGTTCAGGCGGTAGCCGAAACGGTCGTCATTGCCGAAGCGGCCGCCCAGATCGACGGCCTCGCTGAATACGCCGGCCGACCTGTAGCCGACCGTGATGCTGCGGTACGGCGTGTTGGTGGGACGCTTCAACACGTAATTGACGATGCCGCCCGGCGAGCCGAAGCCATACATGAAGCCGGACAGGCCCTTGAGCAATTCGACCTGCTCGAACGGTTCGAGCGAGAGATCCGTATCCCACGACGGGAAGGTCTGGCCGTCCACCTTGATGCTGTTCAGCGTGTCGATCGGCATGCCGCGCACGGTGAACATCGAATTTTCGCTGATCGCGTTTTCGCTGATCACCGACACGGCCGGATCGTACTTGTACAGATCGTTGGCGGTCGTCGCGAACAGATCCTGCGCTTCGTCGCTCGTCACGATGTGAGTCGAAAACGGCGTGTCCACCTGCTTGCGCGAACCCAGCGCGCCTGCGCTGACCGTGTCGGCCTGCGCCACGGTGGTGTCTTTTGCCGCCGAGACGCTCACGGCCGGCAGCGTCGCGGCGGCGTCGCTGGCCGCGACCTGCGCCCAGCCCGGAGTCGACAGCGTGGAAAGCGTCAAACCGACGCTGGCCAGAAGCCCCGCGCTCAGCAGCGAGGGAGTACGGCGTTGGCCGCGCACAAACGCCGGTCGGCCGGCGACAAAGAATTTCTGCATGTTGTTCGAATTGGACAGAGTGACGCTCGCCGCGCACCAGAAATGTGCGAAACGACGTCATCGGAAGCGGGTGGTTAAGTAATCGAAGTGTAAGAACGCGACTGCGCTCAAATGGTAATGCATCTGATTCGCATTAACAATCTGTTTGTTTCGAGTTCTTAGTCATCTATAAGACATCTGTCATAAGACAAGGTGAAATCGGCCCAAAGCCTTATCCGGCGGGGCTCGGCCCCTTGGAGGGTGTTTCCGGGATATGTTTGTTTAGCAGCGAGTAGAGGAAAACACGCATATACTCACGCTCTGGCCGTAGAAAGTAGTGCCGTGCGTCGCGCCGCCTTGTTGTTTTGCCACAACGCGCCGGTCGGCACCACCCAACGCTCTGTCTAACACTTCACCTAGCAAAGCACCGAACATGTCCACACCGCCGAAGATCATCTACACCCTGACCGACGAAGCGCCTGCTCTGGCGACCTACTCGTTGCTGCCGATCGTGAAGGCGTTCACGCGCTCGTCCGACGTGATCGTCGAGACGCGCGATATTTCGCTTGCCGGCCGGATCATCGCTGCATTTCCCGACTACCTGAGCGCGGAACAGAAGGGCTCCGACGATCTGGCGGAACTGGGTGGACTCACCACGCGTCCGGAAGCGAACATCGTCAAGCTGCCGAACATCAGCGCGTCGGTGCCGCAACTGAAGGCCGCGATCACGGAACTGCGCGATCAGGGCTACAAGCTGCCGGCGTACCCGGACGTCGCGAATACCGACGCTGAAAAAGACGTCAAGGCTCGCTACGACAAGATCAAGGGCAGCGCGGTCAACCCGGTGCTGCGTGAAGGGAATTCGGACCGCCGCGCACCGCTGTCGGTCAAGAACTACGCACGCAAGCATCCGCACAAGATGGGCGCCTGGAGCGCGGACTCGAAGTCGCACGTCGCGCACATGAGCGGCGGTGATTTCTACGGCAGCGAAAAATCGGCGCTGATCGCGGCAGCCGGCGCGGTGAAGATCGAACTGACGGCCGCCGACGGCTCGAAGACGGTCCTGAAGGAAAAGACCGCCGTGCAAGCAGGCGAGATCATCGACGCTTCCGTGCTGTCGAAGAACGCGCTGCGCAGCTTCATCGAAGCGGAAATCGCCGACGCGAAGGCGAAGGGCGTGCTGTTCTCGGTGCACCTGAAGGCCACCATGATGAAGGTGTCGGATCCGATCATCTTCGGTCACGTGGTGTCGGTGTTCTACAAAGACGTGCTGACCAAGCACGCCGACGTGCTGGCGCAAGCCGGCTTCAATCCGAACAACGGCATCGGTGATCTGTACGCGCGCCTGAAAGACCTGCCGGCTGAAACGCGCGAAGCGATCGAAGCCGACGTCAAAGCGCAATACGCACAGCGTCCGCAACTGGCCATGGTCAATTCGGACAAGGGCATTACCAGCCTGCACGTGCCGAGCGATGTGATCGTCGACGCGTCCATGCCCGCCATGATCCGCGAGTCGGGCAAGATGTGGGGCGCGGACGGCGCGCTGCACGACGCCAAGGCCGTGATTCCGGACCGCTGCTACGCGGATGTTTATCAGGCAGTGATCGAAGACTGCAAGAAGCACGGCGCGTTCGACCCGGTCACGATGGGCACGGTGCCGAACGTCGGCCTGATGGCCCAAGCGGCTGAAGAATACGGTTCACACGACAAGACGTTCCAGATCCCGGCAAACGGCGTGGTTCGCGTGACGGACGCTGTCGGCACGGTGCTGATCGAACAACCGGTGGAAGCGGGCGACATCTGGCGCATGTGCCAGACCAAGGACGCGCCGGTTCAGGACTGGGTCAAGCTGGCGGTCAACCGCGCCCGCGCCACCAACACGCCTGCCGTGTTCTGGCTGGACGCGGCGCGCGCGCACGACGCCCAGATCATCAAGAAGGTCGAGCAATACCTGAAGAACCACGACACCAACGGTCTGGACATCCGCGTCATGACGCCGGTCGAAGCGACGAAGTTCTCGATCGAGCGTATCCGCGCCGGCAAGGACACGATCTCGGTCACCGGCAACGTGCTGCGCGACTACCTCACCGACCTGTTCCCGATCATGGAACTGGGCACCAGCGCGAAGATGCTGTCGATCGTTCCGCTGATGGCTGGTGGCGGCATGTTCGAAACCGGCGCGGGCGGTTCGGCGCCGAAGCACGTTCAGCAACTGGTCGAAGAAGGTTTCCTGCGTTGGGATTCGCTGGGTGAATTCCTGGCGCTGGCCGCGTCGCTCGAACATCTGAGCAGCGCCTATCACAACCCGAAGGCGCAGGTTCTGGCCAAGACACTGGATCAGGCAACCGGCAAGTTCCTCGACAACGACAAGTCGCCGGCGCGCAAGGTTGGCGGTATCGACAACCGTGGCAGCCACTTCTACCTCGCGATGTACTGGGCGGAAGCACTGGCCGCGCAAACAGAAGACGCCGCGCTGCAAGCGCAGTTCGCCGGCGTGGCGAAGGCACTGGCTGAGAACGAAGCGAAGATCGTCGAAGAACTCGGTGCGGCACAAGGCAAGCCGGTGGTCATCGGCGGCTACTATCGTCCGAATGTCGAACTGACGAGCAAGGCCATGCGCCCGAGCGCCACGCTGAACAAGATCGTGGACGCGGTTGCTTAAAGCACAGAAGTAAGCGGTAAACATGACGATGGCGCTTTCGAGCGCCATCGTCGTTTTTACTCCAACGTGAGCAGCGGCCATACCGGCCATCACACGTGAACGATTTCCCAATCGCTGAGCTTCTCTGGAATTTCCAGCGTCGACGTGTCGTCGCCTTCCGAGAGATGCGGGCAGATCAAGCCGCGTGCGAGATCGTCGGCGGCCTGTTGCGGGCTGGCGAATTCACCGAGCGTTTCGTTGCCGTAGGTTGCCTCCCAGCCGTCGTGGCCCGGCAAAATGTAGAAAGCACCCTGATTCGAACCGAAGCGAAAGCCTTTCATTTTTAGTCTCCCAATTGCCATTTAAAAACCGCGATGCCGTGGCGGCTTCGTTTCACAGGTTGGGATTCTTCAGACTATGTTTCCGCCTATCCCACTCCGCTCGACTAATGAAGCACCGGCTCTTGTAAAAGAGTCTACGTCAGCAGGTAGTGTCGCAAGTGGTTGTTAGACGCCTCGTTTGATCAAAAAATATCCCGCAAAAAGAAAGACTTATCGTCTGTGTTTCGCGATGTGCAACGTGGGGCGGCATTGCGAAATGCCGGTTTTGTGCCACGCACCACGATTTTTTACGAAGCGCGCGATCGTTCCGCATCGTGAAATTTTAGGGGTTCAGGTGCGGCCCTCGTGCGAGCGGGCCGGATGGCAAAGCAGCGTGGCGAGCGCCGCCGTCCCAATCAACCCGCGATCCGGCGGAGGAAATCGAGCATTACGCGATTGAATTGCGCCGGCCGTTGCAGCGGGGCGAAATGGCTCACGCCGGGCAGCAGGATCAACTCCGCGCCGGGAATGCTGCGGGCGAGATAGTCGGCGTGTTCCGGCTTGATGAATTCGTCGTGCTCGCTTTGCACAATCGCGACCGGCACATCGATCTGAGCCAGATCGTCGGCGGAATAGTTGGGCTCGGTTTTCATCATCGTGCTGACCGCGCCGACAAACGCCTCGAAGTCGTCCGGTGTCGCCGATAGCTGCGCGTAGTCTTTCGCATGACGGCTGAAGCAGCGCTCGATCACCGGCGTCGGCACGAACGGCTTCGTGCCGCTCGGGTCCATGTTGCAGCCGAAGAAGAACACGCCCGCCACGCGCTGCGGCGCGGCGCTGCCCAACACCATCGCGACGCAGGCGCCGTCGCTCCAGCCCACCAGCGCAGCGCGTTCGAGTTGCAGCGTATCCATGACGGCCAGCACGTCGGACGCCATCAGCTCGTAGCGGTAGGGTCGCGCGTCGCGAGTGCTGCGGCCGTGGCCGCGGCTGTCGACGACCACCACGCGATGCCCCGCGCCGAGCAGCGCGGGCACCTGGTAGCCCCAATTGCCGCTGTGCCCGAGACCGCCGTGCAGCAGAATCACCGGCGCGCCGGCGCCATACGACGCGTACCAGATTCGCGCGCCTTCGTGCTCGGCATAGCCTTCGTCGCTCGGGACCGGCAGCGGCGCCGCGCCGTGAGCTTCGAAGTGTTCGAGGTCGTCGTCGTGCGGGTTGGTGGAGGATTCCATCGCTGTTGTCTCCGCTGTATGGGATTCGCTAGGTTGCCAGCGTTGCCACCAGAAGATCAACCGACCTACGAGTTTTTGCGTGCCGACAAGTCCGCTGTCACTGCATACCGGACGACTCGTAACTCACATCCGATACCACCCCATTCGGGTCGATGGTCACGATCAGATCACGCTTGGAGAACCCCCCGGGACAACGGAAAAAAGGCGTGCGGTCTGCACTGTTTTGATTGCTGCTCCGTCAAGCGCGCTTTTGCATGTCCCGCGAACAGTGGATATCGACGGGATTGACGATAACCACCGCGCGGGATTATCGACACTTAGCTAGAAACGTACGCCACATATGGCCCCGTGCCACCGCCCGAAGAAGCGCGGCCCGAAATCCCGTAATACACATGACGGCCATAAAAGAACGGCAAACCGAAGTCGAACTGCCGGGTCATATAGATGCCGAGATTATTGAATGCGTTATTCCCCGATGAAGTCAGCGTCGCGCCGTTTGCGATATTGAAGCCGAGTGTCACGCTCGCCGGATTGTTCCCCGCCAGCGTCGAGGTACGGCCCACGGTCGCAGCCGGGATGTAGTATCCCGACGACACGTCGCGCGCGATGGTCGTGTCCGGGAAGAACAGCACCGTCGAGCCCGAATCGAAGAACGTCTGCGTAAACGTGGTGCCGCCATAGGACGACGTGAAGTCGCCGTTCAGGTCCGTTCGGATAATCGGCGCGCCCGTGCCGTTCAGCACGTTATTGGCCTGCGTGTCGATACCGAACACAAGCGTGCCTTGAGCCGTCGCGCTGCCGCTATCGGACACCTGCGCCATTTCCAGAATCACACCGTTGTTATCCTGCGGGAATCGCGCGACCGGGTTGCTGATCTGTTTTGCGACGGGCACCGAGGTGGCATTGCCGGCATTGGTGTAATAGAACTGCGAGAGCGTCGTCAGGGCACACTGCGAGCCGCAGTCCGTCGGGCTCACGCCGATGCCGAGAATGCCGTTCGCGCCGAGATCGGCCGCGGTGGCCAGTGGCCGGCCGACCTGGCATTCGCTCGGCGCGGCAAGGGTCAGCGCTGAATCGCCGATCACATGAATCGGCACCGACGGTGCAATCTCGCTCGACAGCGCGATGTCCGCGAGATGCACCGAACCCCATGCATAGCCGCTGCCGAACAACGCGCATTCAGCGAGCGGCAGGCCGCTCGACTGATCCGTTTCGGCGGTGAGCGCACTGAAGGTGGCATTCGGAATCGCTGAGCGAACCAGACGCAGCCCGAACGATGCCGTATCGACGATCACGTTCGGAATCGTCGTGCAACTCGCGGTCGCGTTGGAGCCGGGCGCGCAGATTTTGACGCTGACCATCGGCTGGTTGTGAATGCCCGTTCCGCTCACTGTCACCGACATCGTGTTGCCGGGGCCGGCCGGCGTCGGCACGGCAGACGCGTCGACGGCGAGCACGTTGGGTGTCGAGTCGTTGGTAAGGGGATTGGACGTCGTGCCGCCCGGTCCCGTCGGCGCACTGGCGGCAGCCGGTGCATTTGCCGTGGAGTTGCTGCTGGAGCCACCGCCGCCGCAGCCGGCGAGATTGAGTGCCAATCCGAGCCCGAGCGCCGCGGCAATAATCCTTGCGATTTTGCGCACTGTTGTTCTCTCTCTAATGATTTTAATGAGTTACTTGATATCGTCAGCGCTCACACCTTGCGGCAGCGCTTGCGGTAAATAGGCGCGGCCCACGAAGGCGCCCATATGGCCGCCGGTCTCCACGACCAGCGCCGACTGATGCACGACGGCGGGTCCGTAGCCGCCGCCTTGCGTGGCGTGGGCATCGGTGAGCGCCTGGACATAAGTCGGGAAGTAAGTGGCGAGCAGCGTTTTGAGCGGCGGCATGGTCGGGCCTTCCCAGCTCAACGCGAAGACCGTATTGCCCGCGCTGATGTATTCGCTCACCACGGTGCCCGATGGCAGCGTCGTCTGGCTCACGGTGTAACTCGCCGAGGCCGCACTGCCACTAGCGGCGAAGCGCGCCACCGCCGCGCTATTCTGGTTAGCCGCCCCTGCACTCGTGCTACTGGCCGTAACCGGATAGGTCGGCGCGCCACCCAATGCCGCATACGCCGGAGCGGCCAGAGCAAACGACGCCGCGGTCACCGCGAGTATTCGAAATTGACTCATTATCATTTTTTCGTTTTCGAAGTTTTGGAGAATACGCGCGAGCGGTTATTTATCCTCGAACTCGCGCGAAGCCGATATTAGCGTGAGCGTCTTTGATTAAATCAGACGATTAATGGTGGAAATCGGGCTCTGTTTGAAAATGAAAGGGAACGCGCATCCGCCGTTCAATCTTCGGCGAGTTTCTCGATCAGCATCGCAACGAAGGTTTCCGTCACGGGCGGCAGTGTCCGGCCGCGTTTTTTGATGAGAGCGATGGGGCGAGTGAACGCGGGGTCGTCGACCGCGCGCACGATCAGTTCGGGCTCCGCCCTGACTTCGCGGGCCGACGCCGGCAGGATCGTCACGCCGAGTCCCGCGCGCACCATCGCGACCGCGCTCATCATGTAGGTCGGCTCGCACGCGATTTCCGGCGTGCAGTGAGCGTTCGCGAAAGCGCTGTCGACCACCGTCCGCACGCTCGTGCCTTGGGCGGTCAGCACGAGCGGCGTGGCGGCGAGATCGGCGAGCGTGATGTGCCGCCGCCGGGCAAGCGCATGCCGCTTCGGGAACACGGCAACCAGCCGGTCGATGCCCGCATGCAGCACCTCGAAAGCGGCGTCGTCGAGCGGGCCGCCGGTCAGCCCGATATCGACCTCTTCATTGCGCACCAACGTATTGACCATGCTGGCGACCACGTCGCGTACATGGAAGCTCACGCGCGGCACAGCCTTCTTGATGCCCTGCACGAGTTCGGGCAACACGCTGGCCGCGAACGTGGGCAGGCAGGCGATCCGCACGGTGCCGCTCGCGCCTTCGCCGAGCGCGCGCGCGTCGATCAGCACGTGCTCCATGTCATGCAGCGACTTCTGCAAGAGCGGCAGCAGTTCACGGCCGGTCGGCGTGAGCGCGACATTGCGGCTGTTGCGGTCGAACAGGCGCATGCCGACCGTTTCTTCGAGGCGGCGAATCTGCACCGTCAACGCCGGTTGCGACAGATGCAGCCGCGTCGCCGCGCGCGTGAAGCTGCCCGTTTGCGCGACGGCGATAAACGCGCGGATGTCCCGAAGATTCAGATCCATGATGGTTTGTAATTGCTGCGATCAAATCATTTCAATTGATTTATAGCCGCTTCGAACTTACGCTGGATCGCAGTAAAAAACAATCTCGGAGACAAGCACATGCTGCCATTACTGGGGCTCGCTACCATCGTCGTACTGCTCGGCGCGATTCTGTCGAAACGCATGTCGCCGCTGGTGGCGCTCATCATCGTGCCGATTGCGGCGTCGCTCATCGGCGGCTTCGGCTTTCAGACGAGCAAGTTCGTGATCGACGGGCTCAAGAGTCTTGCACCGGTCGTCGGCATGTTCGTGTTCGCAATTCTTTACTTCGGCACCATCACCGACGCGGGCACGCTCGATCCGATCATCGACCGCATTCTGCGCGCGGTCGGCACGCGGCCCACGCGAATCGTGATGGGCACCACGCTGCTCGCGCTGCTGATCCATCTGGACGGCTCCGGCGCCGTGTGCTTTCTGGTCACGATTCCCGCCATGCTGCCGCTCTACGATCGGCTGAAGATGGACCGGCGCGTGCTGGCCGCAGCGGTTTCGATGGCGGCCGGCATCAACTTTCTGCCGTGGACGGGGCCGATGATTCGCGCCTCCGCCTCGCTTCATCTGCCGATCTCGGCTCTGTTCAATCCGTTGATTCCGGTGCAGGCGATCGGCCTCGTATTCGTGTTCGGCATGGCGTTCTGGCTCGGGCGGCGCGAGGAAAAACGCCTCGGTCTCACGGCCGCGAGCGGTTCGGTGCCCATGCCTAAACGCGAACTGACGCCCGAAGAACAGGCGCTGCGCCGGCCAAAGAACTTCTGGTTCAACATCGTGCTGACGCTGGTTGTGCTCGGCACGATGGTCGTGATGGGCGAGAAGATTCCGCCGGCGATCATGTTCATGGTCGGCCTGTGCATCGCGCTGATGGTGAACTATCCGAACGTCGACATGCAGCGCAAACGGATCGACGCGCATGCCCGCGCGGCCTTGATGATGGCCGGCATTCTGCTCGCGGCCGGCGTGTTCACCGGCGTGATGCAAGGCAGCGGCATGCTGAAGGCGATGGCGCAGTCGGCGGTCGGTTTCGTGCCGCCCGCGATGGCCAGTCATATTCCCGTCGCGCTCGGCTTGCTGTCGATGCCGCTCAGCATGTTGTTCGACCCCGACTCGTTCTATTTCGGCGTGCTGCCGGTGATCGCCGAAGTGGCCGGCCAACTCGGCGTGCCCGCGGTGCACGTCGGCCAGGCCGCGTTGCTCGGCCAGATGACCACCGGCTTTCCGGTCAGCCCGCTGACACCCGCCACTTTCCTCGTGGTCGGCCTGTGCGGGATCGATCTCGCCGACCATCAGAAATTCACGTTCCCCTTGCTGTTCGGCGCGTCGATCGTGATGACGATCGCCTGCGTCGCGCTGGGGATATTCTCACTGTGAGCTTCACCGAATGGATGTGACCAGCATGACAGCCACTCAAACTCAACGGACCGTGCGCATCGGCGCGGGCGCGGGTTATTCCGGCGACCGTATCGAACCCGCTGTCGAACTGGCGGAGCACGGCGCGCTCGATTACCTCGTCTTCGAGTGCCTCGCGGAGCGCACGATTGCGATCGCGCAGCAGGCGCGCAGCAAGGACCCGCAGCTCGGCTACGACCCGTTGCTCGAAACGCGCATGAAGGCGGTGTTGCCCGCCGCGTTGCGCAACGGCGTGCGGATCATTTCGAACATGGGTGCGGCGAATCCGCTCGCGGCGGCGCGCAAGACCGCGGAGATCGCGCGCTCGCTAGGGCTTGGCGAGGTGAAGATCGCAGCGGTCACCGGCGACGACGTACTCGACGTCGTTCGTCAGGGCGATTTCTGCTTCGTGGAATCCGGAGAGCGTGTGTCGGACTACAAGGATCGGCTCGTGTCCGCGAATGCGTATCTCGGCGCGAGCGCGATCGTCGATGCACTTGCGGCCGGCGCGCAGATTGTGTTGACCGGGCGCGTGGCCGATCCGTCGCTGTTCGTCGCGCCGCTGATTCACGAATTCGGCTGGCGCATGGACGACTGGCAGACGCTCGGGCAGGCGACGGTGATCGGCCATCTGCTCGAATGCGCGGGGCAAATCACCGGCGGCTATTTCGCGGATCCGGGCTTCAAGGATGTTCCTGAACTGGCGAGGCTCGGTTTTCCGATTGCCGAAGTCGGACCGGACGGCGCGGTGATCGTCACCAAGCTCGCTCAAGCCGGCGGACGAGTCACCGAGGCGACCTGCAAGGAGCAACTGCTGTATGAGATTCATGACCCGCAGCGCTATCTGCAACCGGATGTGGTCGCGGATTTCTCACAGGTGCGTGTCGCGCAGGAAGCGCCGGATCGCGTTCGCGTGAGCGGCGGACGAGGCACGCCGCGCACGGATACGCTGAAGGTGTCGGTTGCTTATTTCGATGGTTATATCGGCGAAGGGCAAATTTCGTACGGCGGTCCCGGCGCGTTGGCGCGCGCGCGGCTCGCGCTCGATATCGTGCGGGAACGGCTCACGCTGACCGGCGTGCAGACGCGTGAATTGCGTTTCGATCTGATCGGCGTGAACGCATTGCACGGCGAAACGGCGGCTGCCGGTTATGCCGAGCCGTATGAGGTGCGTGCGCGAGTGGCGGGGCGCACGGCTTCGCTCGCGGAAGCGGTGCGGATCGGCAACGAGGTGGAGACGCTTTACACCAATGGTCCGGCAGGCGGAGGCGGCGTCACGAAGTTGGCGCGCGAAGTCGTCGCGGTGCAATCGGTTTTACTGCCGCGCGAGCATGTGACGCCGGCATTCTCGATGGTGGAGGCGTGAGATGAAATTACGTGAGCTGGCTCATTCGCGTACCGGCGACAAAGGCAATACGTTGAACATCTCGGTGATCTGCTATGACGCGAAGAACTATGAACATCTACGCACGGTGCTGACGCCGGAGCGGGTCAAAGCGCATCTGCGTGATGTAGTGCAGGGCGAGGTGGCGCGCTACGACCTGCCCGCGATTGCCGCGTTCAACTTCGTGCTGGGCAATGCGCTCGGCGGCGGCGTGACGCGTTCGCTCGCACTCGACGCACACGGCAAGTCGCTGAGTTCGTCGTTGATGGATCTCGATGTCGAGGCGCCGACCGCGTAGTACGCGAATGCGGCCGCCTTCAGGCGTCCGCTTCTTCCCAAGGCGGCACCGGCTGCCACGCTTCGATCAACTCATCGATGAAAAGCCGCACCTTCGGCGTCAGATGCCGGCGCGTCGGATAGATCGCGCGAATCGGCAGCGCCTGCGCTGCGAACGATTGCAGCAGCGGTTGCAAGCGACCTTGGCGGATTTCGCTCGCAACCAGATAGGTGGGCAGATTGATGATGCCCACGCCATTCACCGCCGCGCCGACTAGAGCCTCGGCGCTGTCCATCTTCAATCTGCCGCCGGTTTCCGCGACCTGTTGCCCGACGCCGGCAAAGAGCCACGGTTGCGGTCGTCCCAGGCTGACGAATTGCAGGCACTCGTGGTGCGCGAGATCGAGCGGCGAGACCGGCGCGCCGCGCTTCGCCAGATAAGCCAGCGACGCACACGTGATCAGCTTTTGCGTGGCCACCCACGGTGCGGGCGATGAGCCGCGAGTCCGGTTTCGGTTCGCCGACGCGGATGGCGAGGTCGACCCCCTCGTCTACGAGATCGACGAAGCGGTCCGTGAAGCTGACCTCGGCGCTGACCGCCGGCCAGCGTTCGAGAAACGACGCGATGATCGGCAACACCTGGCGGTGACCGAGCGCAATCGGCAGGCTGATGCGTAACGTGCCTGCCGGCGTCCCGCTGCGCACCGCCATGGCCGTCTCGGTCTCTTCGAGGTCTTCGAGTATCTGCGTGCAGCGCGCGTAAAACACGGAGCCGTCGTCGGTGAGTCCCAGACTATGCGGCGTTCGATGCAGCAGCCGCACCTGCAAGCGCGCCTCGAGGCGGGCAATGATCTTGCCGACCGCCGAGCGCGTGATCCCGAGCTGCTGCCCCGCCGACGTAAAACTGCCGGCCTTGACCACGGTGACGAAGGTCGCGATGTCGTTGATGTTGCCGAGCGCCAAGTCGAGATCCTCCCCAACGGGTGTGTGCAACGTGGATGAGCGGCTTCGCGCGATCCGTCGCGCTCCGATGATAGCGCGTCGCCCGTCTGTCGCGGTGAAGGGGAGCCACATTCCCCATCGATCCTCCTACTCTCCGTTCAGGACGCAATGCCCTCAATTTCAATGTCTGAATCGGAGAAACATCCATGGATGCCAATCAACTTGCCAGCTCGTCCGCGAGACCGGCACTCGCGAGCGACGGTACGCCGCTCATGCCGACCGTGGCGGCGGCCACGCGCGGACCGTCATGGGCCGCGGTTTTATCCGTCGCGGTCGGCTCATTCGCTTTCGTCGCCACGGAGTACATGCCCGTCGGCTTGTTGCCGCAGATCGCGCACGATCTCGGCGTCACGCCCGGCACAGCAGGACTGATGGTGACGACGCCGGGCATCATCGCCGCGATCTCGGCGCCGGCGTTGCTGCTGGCAGCGGGCCGCATCAACCGCCGTTTGATCCTGTTGCTGCTGGCCGTGCTGCTGCTCGCGTCGAACGTGATCTCCGCAATCGCACCGAGCTTCGCCGTGATGCTGGTGGGCCGCGCGTTGCTGGGCGCAAGCCTCGGCGGGTTCTGGACCGTCGCGCTCGGCGCGTCGGGACAACTCGTGCGCGAGGACCAGGCGGCCCGCGCCGGCGCGACGATTTTCATGGGCATCACGCTGGCGACGGTGATCGGCGTGCCGCTCGGCACCTTGATCGCCAATTTGAGCTCGTGGCGCATGTCGTTTCTCGCAACCTCGGTGCTCGCGGCCGTCGCGTTGGCCGCGCAGGCCGTGTTTCTGCCGTCGCTGCCGCCCAAGGCCGCAATCCGCATGAACGACTTCCGCGCCATGCTGCAACGCTCGAACGTGCGCCGCAGTCTGTGGCTGGTCGGGTTGCTGTTTGGCGCGCACTTCGCCGCCTATACGTACATCGCGCCGTTCCTCGAGCGCAATGCGGCGTTCGGTCCGTCGTGGGTCACGGCGGTGTTGCTCGGTTTCGGCGTGGTCGGCTTCGCTGCGAATTTCGCGGTTTCCGCTGTAGTGACGCGCCATCTGAAGGTCTCGCTGCTGATGTTGGGCGCGCTGATGGCGCTCACCTTGTTCGCGTTGCCGATGCTGCAAATCTCGCGTGTGGGTATGATCGCCGCGGTGATGGCGTGGGGCATCGCGTACGGCGCGATCCCGCTGAGCCTGAGCATCTGGATGCAATGGACTTCGCCGGACCGCCCTGAAGCCGGTTCGTCGATGTTCGTCAGCACCGTGCAGACTTCGATCGCGCTCGGCTCGCTGGCCGGCGGCGCGGTGGTCGATCACCTCAGCATCGCCTCGACGATGCGCTTCGGCGGCTTGCTCGCCGTGCTGAGCATGCTTGTAATCATGACATTCAGCACGCGTCACGCGAGCCTGAAGGACGTGCTCGACAAGTAGCCGGCACGCTGTTGAAACACAGTTGCCGCGCAATCCAAACAATCGGTGATGGGAGTGCAGTCCAGCAGGCGCAAGGGTTTCGGCGCATTGCGGACTGCACGCTCCGAAGTCTTCGGAGCGGCGGCCCGTTTTTCTGCGCGGGCCGCGCCTATAGATTGTCAATCAACGCCGGACAGCGCCGTGAAGCGCTCGGCGGCAATCATTCACCGGATCAACTTCAAGAGAAAAGAACATCATGAGCAAGCTGTTTACCCCCGTCAAAATAGGACCTTATGAATTCGCACACCGCGTCGTGCTCGCACCGCTGACCCGCATGCGTGCCGAAGATGGCGCGCGCCCCGGTCCTCTGATGGCCGAGTATTACGCGCAGCGCACTTCCGCAGGCGCATTGCTGATCGGCGAGGCGACGATTGCCGCTGTTGAAGGCAACGGTTACCTCGGCGCGCCCGGCCTTTTTGAAGACCGTCAGATCGCCGGCTGGCGCGAAGTCACCGACGCGGTGCACGCGAAAGGCGGCAAGATCTTCCTGCAGCTCTATCACGCAGGACGTCAGTCGAATGCCGAATTGCAGCCCGAAGGACGCCGGCCGGTGGGCCCGTCGGAAGTGCTGCATGGCGGCGTCGCTTATACCAAGGCCGGCTGGATTCCGAACACGCCGAACCGCGCGCTGGAGATCGACGAGATTGCGGCGATCGTCGAGAGTTTTCGCACGGCGGCAGAACGTGGCGTGAAGGCGGGCTTCGACGGCGTCGAACTGCACGCTGCGAACGGCTATCTGTTCGACCAGTTCTTGCAAGATGGCAGCAACAAGCGCACGGACGCCTATGGTGGCTCGTTCGAGAATCGCGCGCGCTTTTTGATGGAGGCCACCCGTGCGGTGATTTCCGTGTGGGGCAGCAACAAGGTCGCCGTGCGTCTCGGACCGAGCGGGTCGTGGGGCGATATGTCGGACAACGATCCGGTCGGTCTTTTCACCTACGTTGCGGCCGAGTTGGCCAAGCTCGATCTCGCGTATCTGCACCTGATCGAGCCGCGCATCGCCGGCAATGTCGAGGATGAAAGCCGCGATCCGAACCCGGTCGCCGCGCAGACGGTCCGCCAGCACTATGCGGGGACGATCATCGCTGCGGGTGGTTTTAAGGGCGATTCGGCGGAAGCGATTCTTGTTGATGGTGATGCTGATCTCGTCGCGTTCGGCCGCGATTTCATCGCCAATCCGGATTTGCCGGAGCGGTTGCGCCGCAAGTTGCCGCTCAATACGTACGATCGGCCGACGTTTTTCGGCGGCACGGAAGTGGGCTACACGGACTATCCGTTTTATGAAGAAGAGGCGGTGAGCGCATAAGCTCGTTGCTTGTCGAAGCGGATGTTGTGAAAGCCGGCGTGTTCAGTGAGTTGATGAATACGCCGGCTTTTTCGTGCGAGGCAGTACGCGGTGAAGAGTCCCGAGCACGGATCGTCCGCTCAAGCGCGGCCAGCGCCACGTGCCGCCGCAGCGGAGACAGGAAACAGATGCTCGCTCAGAAAATCGACGAAGACTCGCGCCTTAGGCGAGATCTGACGCCCGGACGGCCACAGCGCGCGAAACACGGTAGGCGTATCCGTGTACGGTTGCAGCACGGCAATCAGCGAGCCTCGCGCGAGCTGCGCGCGTATCGTGAAATCGGGCACGCAAGCAAGGCCCAGGTCCTGTTCGGCAAGCATGGTCAACGGCTCGACGGCGGTGGCGATGGCCACCGTTGGAAGGTCGATGTCCAGCGTTTCACCATCGCGGCTCAGCGGCCAGCGGCGCAGTTTGTTGGTGGTCGGAAAACGATGTTGCAGGCAGGCGTGGTCGCGCAGTTGCTCGGGTTCGCCAGGCACACCGCGCTGCTCGAAGTAAGCGGGCGAGCCGACGATCACATGCCGGTACGTGCCCATCGCGCGCGTAACCAGCGTGGAGTCGCTCACATCGCCAGTACGCGCCACGACGTCAAACCCTTCCTCGATCACATCGACCATACGATCAGAGAAATCGATATCGAGCGTGATATCTGGATACTCCTTCATAAACGCGCCGATCACCGGCATCATCAGCGTGCTCACCATGGGCATACTGACGCGCAGCAGTCCGCGTGGCGCGGAATTGGCGAGCGCCAGTTCGGTCTCGGCCGCTTCGATTTCTCCGATGATGCGCTGGCAGCGTGTCAGAAAGGTCGCGCCCTCGGGCGTCAACGCGATGCTGCGCGTGCTGCGGTGAAAGAGGCGCACGCCGAGCCGTCCTTCGAGCCGCGAGATCGCCTTGCCGACCGCCGACGACGAAATGCCCAACTGGCGGCCCGCTTCAGTGAAGCTGCGGGTTTCGGCGGCGCGCACGAACACGTTGAGCGAACCGAACCGGTCCATCGCACCCTGCGAAGCGCCGCTCTCACCGGTAGCAGCCGGCGTCGTTGAACGCGCCGTGACTGCGGCAGGACGGCCTGCGTGATTGGGCGGCGTCATCGGGAGCTCCTTGTCAGGCCCGCTGCAAAACGCTGGAAAACAGCACTTCCTTCAGATTGACGACCGGCGCCGGATCGCGCTGCGCTTTGGCGAGCAGAAACGCGCCTTGCATCGACGATACGATGAAGGTGGCGAGTTGCTCGCAGTTCGTATCGGCTCGCACCTCGCGCGCCGTGACAGCGGCTCGCAGGCAATACAGAACGGACTTTTCGATTTCGGCGAAGATCGCATTGAGCCGCGAGCGGATCGCTTCGCTGTCGCTCGAGTCGGCGGCGAAATTGCCCAGCAGGCAGCCATTGCGCGAATCGTTCTGGCTGATGAGCCGGATATGCACGTCGATGTATTTGCTGAGACGAAATAGCGGTTTCAGTTCATCGTTGAGCAGCGTCTTGCGCATCTCGGCCTGTGCCCGGTCGAAATACAGTTCGATCACTTCGAGGCCGAATGCTTCCTTCGACGTGAAGTGGTTCGTGAACGAGCCATGCGGCACGCCCGCCGCCTTGACGATGTCCCGCACGCTCGCGCCATTGAAGCCGAATTCGTGGATGACGCGCATGCCTTCGGCGATCAGCGTGTCTTTGTGTGAAGGTTTCGGCATGGTCGGAAGTTCTCTGGCGAGACGGGCGCCCCGCATTGTGTCATGCACAAGTGCGGGGGGCTGATGAATGGACCGCGTCAATCGAGTTCGATATGGCGGCCGCTGTCCGATGATTCTACGGCGGCGTCGAGCAGCTTGTGCAGACGCACCGCATGTTCGAAGGTCGGCGCGGTGTGGCTGCCGGTGCGGACGTCGTCGGCGAAGGCTGCGTACAACTGGGCGAGTTCCAGTACCGCCGATGGCAGATCGGACGGCGGCAACTGGTCATACGACGCGGGCACGGGCAGCGACGCGAGCGGCAGGTTGTCGCCGTGCGCGCCTTCGATCACGTAGTCGTCGCCGACATTGCCGAACGCCGAACGATTCGTGATGCGCAGATCGCCTTCCGTACCCGTGATGTCGATCTGCACGCCCGAGCCATTGCGCTTGCCGCCTTCGATATGCACCGACAGTACCGCGCCGTCTGCAAGGCGGCCGGCGAGCACGAGTTGATCGGGCGTGGTGGTCGGCATGACTTCGCCGGTCTGCGCGATCGTCACCTGCTCGAACTGATTGATGCTGAGCGCGGCAATGCTGTGCGGCCACCCGGTCGCTTCGAACAGCATGTCGAGGAAGTGGCCCGCGTAGATCGCGATCACGCTCGAGAAGTTTTCCGGCGGCACGGTCCAGCGCAGCGACTGCGAGCGCAGCGCCTGGAAGTAATTCATGCTCACGTGAATGCGTACTGAGCGCAGCTTGCCGACATAGCCTTGCGCGAGCAGATCGCGCACGTAACGGTTGTGCGGCGCGAGCCGCCTTTGCAGCCCGACCACGTGACGCACGTTGGCCTTGCGCGCCAGATCGATCAGTTCCTGCGAGGTGGCAACGCGTGGCGTCAGCGGCCACTCGCAGTAGACGTCCTTGCCGGCTGCGATCGCGGCGCGCACGCCTTCTGCGTGCTGCGGCGCCGTCGTCAGAACGATGACCAGATCGACTTCGGGATGCTTGACCAACTCATCAAGTGAATCGACCACATATTTGAAGCCGTAGCGTTCAGCGACGGCCTCGGCCGCCTCGCGACGCTGGCTGAACACGGCGGTGAGTTCGTATTGGGGCAGCAGGCTCAGCACGCGTACGTGCCCGTGTTGCGCCCAGTTGCCCACGCCGACGATACCGACGCGGATCGGTGCGGCGCTGGATACAGCGGAATTTTGAGTCATGGAAACACCTGCGCGAGAGCGCGCGACGGGTCCGGCCGGCAACGCACTAGCCTGTTTCCGGCCGGACCAAACAACGATGCATTAGACGCCGGCGAACTGGTCGTTGAACTGCGTGACGAACGCGGCTTCGTTCGGACCGGGGTTGTTGCGCATGGGGCGGGCGATCTCGACGACGGCTTCGTCGGCGTCCGTGCCGAGTTCATGCATGGTCTGTTCGATGAACGGCGCAAGCGGCATGGCGCGCGGTTCGTTCTTGCTGTCGAGCAAGTCCGTCTGCACCCACGGCGGCGCAATTTCGACGACGCGCACGGAGGTGTCCTTCAGTTTGAAGCGCAGCGATTGCGTGTACGAGTGGATCGCGGCCTTGGTCGACGAATAGACGCCGGAGATGGCCATCGGCACGAAGCCGAGTACCGACGACACGTTGATGATGGTCGCGTCGCCTTGCTGCTTGAGATGCTCGACGAGCGCGCCCGTCAGGCGGATCGGGCCCATCAGGTTGGTGGTGAGCGTGGAGACGATCAGCGCGTCGTCGACCGGTTTGCTGAGGTCGTCGATCTGCATGATGCCGGCGTTGTTGATCAGCACGTTTAGCGACGGGTACTGCGCGATCAGTTGTTGCGAGACCGAGGCAATGCTCTGCGGGTCCGTGATATCCAGTTCGACCGACTGCATGCCGGGGTTGGCGGCAATCGTTTCTTCGAGATTCGCCTTGCGGCGGCCGGCGATGATGACCTGATTGCCGAGTTTGTGGAACGCTTCAGCGAGTCCGCGGCCGATGCCCGAACCGCCGCCGGTGATGAAAATAGTGTTGCCCGTGAGTTTCATGATGGATATCTCAAAGTGGATTCAAGGTCCGCGTTGTTGTCGGAGTTGGACAGCAAGCGCGCGATGGGGGAAATATGGACGAACGTATTAAACCCATCAAGCGGCTCGATATGAATGCACTATTCCGCTGAGACTAACAATGCTGCACGAGTAGCGAGGCATGTGGTCGCGTCGTTCCACCCGGCCTGTACCTGAACCAGTACGGTTGTATTTTCCAGAAGAAAGGAGGGCGGCGGACGGGCGCCCGCTGACGGCGAATCAGCCGCCCGCTTTACTCAACTCGTGAGCGCGGCGCAGCCGTTCACGGCTGTTGCTCAGGTGCATGCGCATGGCGGCGCGCGCGTCGTCCGGGTCTTGCCGTTCGATCGCGCGATAGATCATCTGATGCTCGCTGAGCACGTTGCGCAGATGCTCGATATGGTCGAGTTCCGCGATCTCCGCGGAGCCGAGCCGCGTGCGAGGACTCACCGCGCGGCCAAGCTGGCTGAGCACGTCGAAGAAATAGCGATTCCCGCTCGCGCGCGCGATCTGCAGATGAAACTCGATGTCGTGCGCGAGCGTATCGGTGCTGCCGCGCTCGAGTTCGGACTCGAAACGCTCCAGCGCGCCGCGGATCTGCTTGAGGTTCTGGTCGGTGCGCCGCGCCGCGGCGAGCGCGGCGGAGGCGGCTTCGACGTCGATACGGAATTCGATGATCGCCATCACGTCCAGCATGCTGGAGAGATCGGCGGCGGGCAACTGCATGGATTTTTCCGTGGCCGGTGCCAGCACGAAGGTGCCGATGCCGTGACGCGTTTCGACCACCTTGGCCGCCTGCAGCCGCGAAATCGCCTCGCGCACCACGGAGCGGCTCACCGAGAGCTGCTTCATCATCGCGACTTCGGTGGGAATGCGGTCGCCCGGCCTCAACGTGCCGCGGCGGATTTCATCGGAAAGGGTGGCCACCACCTTCTCAGTTAGGCTGCTCATTTCTGTGGCTGGTTGATTGTTCGGCTGGAAATACACACGTTGCGTGCGAGTGGCGTCGTGCGACGCGTCGACATAGCCATCATAGCGCCTGTCCGGATCAGCACGATTTGATCCTCGCGTTCGCTATGGTTGGCGGAGATGAGGTTTGGCCCCGGCATGACAGATGAAAAGCGGGAGTGATTTCTATGTCATCAGCCATCCTAGTTCAAATTCTAAATATTCGTCTTCATTCGGACTGAGTGCGTTGCCAGTACGGTGGTATAGGCACATTTGCAGGGTAAACACTGCATTGGAATTGCAAATAAAAGCACGGTAGACTGTCGTCAGACAACGTATCACGCGTTTCGGGACGGAAGACCGGCCTTTTGAATGCGCCGCGTTGCGCTCGATCAGGTCGCCTGAGCGGCCGAAACTGGAGACCATCTTGACCTCTGCTCTCACCACCGCCGCCGATCCGCTCGAATCCGCGGTCTCCAAGGTCAAGCGGCACGTGCTGCCGCTGTTTCTGATCATGTTCATCGCGAACTACATCGACCGCGTAAACATCGGCTTCGTCAATTCCCACATGCAGACGGACCTGGGCATTGGCGCCGCGGCTTACGGCCTCGGGAGCGGTCTGTTCTTTATCGGCTACGCGCTGTTCGAGGTGCCCTCGAACGTGTTGATGCAGAAGTACGGCGCGCGCGCGTGGCTCACCCGCATCATGGGCACGTGGGGGCTGGTCGCGGCGGCGATGGCGTTCGTCTGGAACGACACCTCGTTCTATGTGCTGCGGTTCCTGCTCGGCGTCGCCGAGGCCGGCTTCTTTCCCGGCGTGGTTTTTTACTTCACGCAGTGGCTGCCGCAGAAGGAGCGCGGCAAGGCGGTGGCGGTTTTTCTCGGCGGCTCAGCGCTCGCATCGGTTCTGTCCGGTCCGGTCACCGGCAGTCTGCTGTCCATTCGCGGCTTCGGTTTGCACGGCTGGCAATGGATGTTTCTCATCGAAGGCGGTTTTTCGATCGTGCTGTGCGCGGTGAGCTGGATGCTGCTGAAGTCGCGTATTCGCGATGCCTCGTGGCTTACGGCTGAAGAGCAGAACGTGCTGCAGACGTCGATCGCGGCCGAGCAGGCCGAACGCGAGGCGCACGGCGGCGCGCATCTGCCGGCCATGAAGCTGCTGAAGGATCCGCAGATTCTGCTGTTCTGCTTTCTGTACTTCGCCATTCAACTGACCATCTACGCGGCCACCTTCTGGCTGCCCACGATCATCCGCAAAATGGGTGGCCTGTCCGACTTCGAGGTCGGCATGCTCAACGCGATTCCCTGGCTCATCGCCATGGTCGCGATGTACTGCTTCGCGTTGTTGTCGGCGAAATGGCGCTTCCAGCAGGCGTGGCTGGCCGTGGCGCTCGTCATTGCGGCGTGCGGGCTGTTCGCTTCGACTTCGGGCAATCCGGTGCTGTCGTTCGTGGCCATCTGTTTCTCGGCGATCGGCTTCAAGGCGGCGGCTTCACTCTTCTGGCCGATCCCGCAAGGTTACCTGGACGCACGCGTCGCCGCAGCGGTGATCGCGTTGATCAACTCGGTAGGCAACCTCGGCGGATTCTTCGCGCCGGCCACGTTCGGCTATTTGCAGCAGCACACCGGGTCGATTACCGGCGGCCTGTATGGCCTTGCCGTGGCTTCGTTGATCGCGGCGGCGGCCGGTTTCCTGACCCGCAACCGGCGCGTGAACCACGACGCGCTGCCGGAATCGCTCCAGCATGAAGTCCACTGACTACACTGACAGACAGAACCGCCAATCATGCGTCACGCACTTTCCAGTTTCCGTCCGGTGCCCGTGTCGAGCGCGACTGCACAGCGCCTTGATTTCCGCCGCCCGGCTCACTAACTCATCCGGTCCAACATCATGTCCACGAAACCTTCCGAATCGAACGCCACTCCGGTCGTTACTGAACTGCGTGTTGTGCCTGTCGCCGGCCGCGACAGCATGTTGCTCAATCTGAGCGGCGCGCATGGCCCGTTCTTCACGCGCAATATCGTCATTCTGCGCGACAGCGCGGGGCACACCGGCGTCGGTGAAGTGCCGGGCGGTGAGAGCATTCGCAAGACCATCGACGATGCGCGTCCGCTCGTCGTCGGGCAGTCGATCGGCAATCTGCAAGCGGTCCTGAACAAGGCGCGCACGCAATTCGCCGACCGCGATGCGGGCGGCCGCGGTTTGCAGACCTTCGATCTGCGCACCACCATTCACGCGGTGACCGCGCTCGAAGCCGCGCTGCTCGATCTGCTCGGCCAGCATCTCGGCGTGCCCGTCGCCGCGCTGCTCGGCGAAGGCCAGCAACGCGACGAAGTGGAAATGCTCGGCTATCTGTTCTACATCGGCGATCGCAAGAAGACCGATCTGGAATACGCGAGCGGCGCCGATGGCCGCGACGACTGGGAGCGCGTGCGCACCGAAGAAGCCATGACGCCCGAGGCCGTCGTGCGTCTCGCCGAAGCCGCGCAGGCGCGCTACGGCTTTAACGACTTCAAGCTCAAAGGCGGCGTGCTGTCCGGCGACGCCGAGATCGAAGCCGTCACCGCGCTCGCCGAACGTTTCCCGAAGGCCCGCGTGACGCTGGATCCGAACGGCGCCTGGTCGCTGGCGGAAGCGGTGCGCCTGTGCCGCGACCAGCACGACGTGCTCGCCTATGCGGAAGATCCGTGCGGCGCGGAAAACGGCTATTCGGGCCGCGAGGTGATGGCCGAGTTCCGCCGCGCGACCGGCTTGCCGACGGCGACCAACATGATCGCCACCGACTGGCGCCAGATGGGCCACGCGATCCAGTTGCAGTCCGTGGATATTCCGCTTGCCGATCCGCACTTCTGGACCATGCAAGGCTCGGTGCGCGTCGCGCAGATGTGCAATGACTGGGGCCTCACGTGGGGTTCGCACTCGAACAATCACTTCGACATTTCCCTCGCCATGTTCACGCACGTGGCGGCCGCCGCGCCCGGCAAGATCACCGCAATCGACACGCACTGGATCTGGCAGGACGGTCAGCGTCTGACGCGTGAGCCGCTGCGGATCGTCGGCGGCAAGGTCAAGGTGCCGCAGGCCGCGGGGCTCGGTATCGAACTCGACATGGATGAGATCGAGAAGGCGCACGCGCTTTATCAGCAGCACGGCCTGGGCGCGCGCGACGACGGCGTGGCGATGCAATATCTGATTCCGAACTGGAAGTTCGATAACAAGCGCCCGTGCCTGGTGCGCTAAACCGACGATGATCCGGATGGGGCGCGCATGACCGCGCGCTCACCACACTTGAAGCCTTAAACGCTATTCACGCCATGACTTCACCTCAAGAACTCAAAGCCATCGTTTCCGAAGGGCTGCTGTCCTTTCCCGTGACCGACTTCGACGCGCACGGCGATTTCCGTGCCGACACCTATGCTGCGCGTCTCGAATGGCTGGCGCCCTACGGCGCGACCGCGCTGTTCGCCGCGGGCGGCACGGGTGAATTCTTTTCGCTGACGAAAAGCGACTACACGAACGTGATCCGCACGGCGACCGATACCTGCAGAGGCAAGGTGCCGATTCTCGCGGGCGCGGGCGGCCCGACCCGCGTGGCGATCGACTACGCGCAGGAAGCCGAACGTCTCGGCGCAAGCGGCGTCTTGCTGATGCCGCATTATCTGACCGAGGCGTCGCAGGAAGGCATCGCGGCGCACGTGGAGCAGGTGTGCAAGTCCGTGCCGAACATCGGCGTGATCGTGTACAACCGCGCGAATTCGAAGCTGAACGCCGACATGCTCGAGCGTCTCGCGGACCGCTGCCCGAACCTGATCGGCTTCAAGGATGGCGTGGGTGAAATCGAAGCGATGGTGACGATTCGCCGCCGTCTCGGCGACCGCTTCTCGTATCTCGGCGGGCTGCCGACCGCGGAAGTCTATGCCGCGGCTTATAAGGCGCTGGGTGTGCCGGTGTATTCGTCGGCGGTATTCAACTTCATTCCGAAGACGGCGATGGAGTTTTACCGCGCGGTCGCTGCGGACGATCATGCAACGCAAGGCAGGCTGCTCGACGAATTCTTCCTGCCGTATCTGGCGATCCGGAATCGTCGCGCGGGTTACGCGGTGAGCATCGTGAAGGCGGGTGCGAAGCTGGTGGGTCACGACGCCGGTCCGGTCCGCGCGCCGCTGACCGATCTGACCGACGAAGAGATCGCGCAACTCGATGCGCTGATCAGGAAGCTCGGCGCGCAGTAAGCAACGTGCCAGCTACAGCGGCGGTCGGGGCGGACCGCCGTTTTCAACTCTTGCGAAACACCACGTGCGAGATCCGCTGCACCAGCAGCGCGGCCGCCAGCGCCGCCACTGCCGTCAGCCACACGCCGATATGAATCGACTGCACCAGCGCATCGCGCGCCGTGTCGATCAACGCGAACGTATCGAGCCCTGACGGCTTCATATCCGCGATCAGCTTCAGACGCGACGCTTCGTCGATAAGAATGCGCAGGTCGACGAAGCGAGGCCGCCATTGCGACGCGGCCGGCTCGCCGAGCACGCTCATCGTGCGCGTGACCACGTCGCGATAGTGATGCTGCACCACAGTCGCGACAATGCTCGTGCCCAGCATGCCGCCCACCATGCGCGTGGATTGCAGCAGTGCCGTGGTGATGCCGAAGCGTTCGCGTCCGGCAATCTCCTGGCCGAACACATTCAGATTGTTGAGGATGAAACCGAGACCGATACCGACCGCGGCCATCGGCAATTCGATCCGCACGTGCGGTGTGTCCGGATTCGCAAACGCCAGCGCGATCGACGCGAACAGCAGCAGCGCGAAGCCGATCGAGAGGATCTGCGTCGGCTTCTTCATGTGAATCACGATGCGCGTATTCAGCAGACTGCCGAGTGCGATGCAGGCGGCGATCGGCGTCGCGAGCAGGCCGGCCTGCTGCGGCGACAGTCCGAAGCCGCCTTGCAGCAGCAGCGGCGCGAAGAAGATCAGCGAAAACATCACGAAGCCCGACAGCATGCCGAGCGTGAACAGCGTGACGAGTTGCGGGTCCTTGAACAGATCGAGCGGAATGATCGGATGCGTGGCGCGCTTCTCGCAGATCAGCAGTGCGACCGTGCCCACGATCACGCAAACGGCCAAGGTGAGATTGCCGGCGGTCAGGCCGCTTTTCGGCACTGCTTCGATGAAAGCCTGCAGACCGCCGAGCACAGCGGCAACCAGCGCCGCGCCGAGCCAGTCGATCTTGACTTCGCCTTCATGCGGACGCCGGAAGCTCGGCAGATGCGCCCAGATGAAATAGAGCGCCGCCGCGCCGACCGGCAAATTGATCAGAAAGGTCGAGCGCCAGCCCCAGTGTTCGCTCATCCAGCCGCCGAGCGACGGTCCCGCCGCGGTGCCGATGCCGTACGCGGCGGCCATCACCACTTGCCAGCGCACTCGCGCGCGCGGATCGGGAAACAGATCGGGAATCGACGCGAACGCCGTGCCGACCATCATCCCGCCGCCGACACCTTGCAAGCCGCGCGCGATCACGAGAAACAGCATGTCGTTCGCGACACCGCAGAGCACCGACGCCACCGTGAACGTGATGACCGCGGCGAGCACAAAACGCTTGCGGCCGAAGTAGTCGCCGAGCCGCCCGAACACCGGGACCGTCACCACCGAAGCCAGCAGATACGCGCTGGCGATCCACGCGTAGTACTCGAAGCCGTGCAGCTCGGCGACGATGGAAGGCAGCGCGGTGCTGACGACCGTCTGATCGAGTGCGACCAGCATATTGACGAGGCCGATGCCAAGCATGGCGAACAGCGCGTTTCGGAAAGGCAGGGCAGTGGCAGTCGGATTCACGGATCTGAGGGGAAAGCTTTTCAAGGTGGACGCTGCGCGGCCGGCGCAGGTCAGGGTCTTGACGACTGATGTCCTCTAGTTGTCTGACCTCTTGGAAGGGATTATACGGGTTTTCCCTTATTCGAAACTATTCTCTGGAATTTCGGGGCAAAAAAATGCCGTGCGCAGCCGGCACGGCATGATGGGTGGAGCGAGCGGGCAAGGGGCGCTGGCGTTGTGCGCGGGGCGACGTACTGGCCGGCCGCGCGCGCAGGCTCAGCCGAAACTCGGACTTTTGCCGAGCGCCATCGCCATCGCCTGCAACGCGATGAGATAGCCGTTCGCGCCGAGTCCGCAAATCACGCCGGTCGCCGCGCGCGAGATGAGCGAATGGCGATAGGTTTCGTCGCGTTTATGAATGTTGGTGATGTGCAGTTCGATCAACGGCCGCTCGATCAGCTTGACCGCGTCGAAGACCGGCACCGACGCGAACGAAAAGCCCGCCGGATTGATGATCACCGCGGCGTCGCGTTCGAACGCTTCCTGCAGCCAGTCGACCATGGTGGCCTCGCTGTTGGTCTGGCGGAACTCGCATTCGAGTTCCAGCCGGACCGCGAGCGCCTCCACCTGTTGCTGGATTTGCGCCAGCGTGGTCGTCCCATACAGATGCGGCTCACGCTTGCCGAGCATGTTGAGGTTCGAGCCATTCAGTACATATACGAGTTCAGTCATTGTTCGGTCGCCTGTCTGCAAATATTCGATGATTCAGTGTCACGCTGTAGAGCCGTTTATTACGTACGATGGCTGTTGCTCACGCCCGCCGTCGCAAAGTCCGCTTCGCCCGTGACGGCCGCCGTCGAGTCGGTGCGGTTCATGTCGATGCCGAGGGTTTCGCGCGCAGTCAGGATCATCACCAGCGAAATCACGTTGAAGACCACGCACACGGCGACCACGCCCCACGGCGAACCGTTGCACACGGCAAAGAGCCACACGGCCAGCACCGGCATCGGACCGCCCGCCACCAGGTTCGCACCGGTGTAGGCGAGCGCGGAGCCGGAGTAACGCACATTGGTCGGGAACGCTTCGGCGAACGCGACCGGTTGGATACCGCTTTGAAACTGCGTGAAGCCGAGGAAGAAGCCCATCGCCGCAAGCATCGGCACAAAGCTCTTGGTGTCGAGAATCTGGAAGTACACGAAGAGCATCAGCAAGGTCGCGGTCGAACCGATCGCGAGCGCTTTCTTGCGGCCGATCCGGTCGCTCAGCATGCCCCCGGCAAGCGCGCCGACGATCGCGCAGACATTGGCGCCCATCAGCAGAAGAAAGCCGGTTTGCTTCGGGATGGCGAGCGTCTTCGTGATGTAGCTGAGCGAGAACACCACGATCAGGTAGAAGATCGCCGCCGGCCCGCAGAAGAACAGCATCCAGCGCAGAACGGTTCTCCAGTGCAGACGCAATGCATCGCGCAGCGGGCTGCCCACGTGTACGACTTCCGTTTTGCGCAGCGCCACGAAGGCAGGCGTCTCGCTGACTCGCAAGCGGATATACACGCCGACGATCACGAGAATGAAGCTCAGCACGAACGGGATGCGCCAGCCGTACGAATCGAACGCCTGCGCCGACATCGTGGACGACAGCAGAAGCAGCACGCCATTGGCCATGATCTGACTGAGCGGCGAGCACAGGCCCAGCAGCCCGGAGTACTTGCCGCGCCGGTCGGCGCTGGCGTGTTCGATCGCCATCAATTGCGCGCCGGTCGATTCGCCGCCGAGCGCGAAGCCTTGCAGAATGCGCAGCAGCACCAGCAGGACCGGCGCCCATACGCCGATGCTCGCGTAGGTCGGCAACAGGCCCATCAGCATCGACGCGAGACCCATCACCGTGACGGTGCCGAGCATGAGGTTGCGTCGCCCGAGCTTGTCGCCCAAATGGCCGCAGATGATCGCACCGAGCGGCCGCGCGGCAAGCCCTACGCCGAAAGTCGCGAGCGAGGCGAGCAGGGCGGACGTCGAGTCCATCGAAGGGAAAAACAGTTTGGGCAAAACCGTGGCGGCCAATGCGCCGTAAAGCGTGAAATCGAACCACTCGAGCGCGGTGCCGACGGCCGCCGCCGTGACCGCTCGCGTGCGCATCGCGGCATGCGTGCCTTGTTGCGTTTCCTGAATCATGTTGTCTCCTTAACCGTCGCCGCGCGGGATGCAGGTCGCAAGCGATGAGCGCCGCCAACCGTTTCCCGCTCTCTTGTCTGATCGATGAACTCGGGGTGCTTTCGACTCGCTATGCGAGTCGCGCCGCCTTGGAACCAAGGTTAGCATCCTTGGGTGGGATGCCGTTCCAGGGTGGAATTTGATCCCATAATGTGCAAAACTACCTGCGCGAACCCCTGCAAAAGACGGAGACCGATATGCCCGGCGTTACGGAGCGCACCCTCGCGGTGCTCGAATTTCTCGCCACGCAAATGGAGGGAACGCCGCTAGCAATGATCGCGGACGAGCTGGATATTCCGCGTAGCGCATGCCATCGGCTGCTCGTCGATCTGAAGCAATGCGGTTATGTGCGGCAGTTGCGCGAGCACGGCGATTACGTGCTCACCACCAAGCTCGTCGGACTGGGGCTCGGTTTTCTCGCGACCTCCGGCATCGTGGACATTGCGCAGACGATGCTCGATCGGCTCGCCGAGACATCCGGCGAACTGGTGCGGCTCGCGATCGTGGACGGCGACCGGCTGACGTGGGTCGCCAAGGCGCAGGGTGCGCTGAAGGGCTTGCGCTACGACCCGGACATGGGCATGGACACGATCCTCTCGTGCAGCGCCACGGGCCACGCATGGATGATGACCATGACCGACGAACGCGCGCTCGAACTCGTATCACGCCAGGGCTTCGGGCAGCCGAAACAATACGGTCCCAACGCGCCGACCACGATCAGCGGACTGCTGAAGTTCGTGCACGCCGCGCGCGAACGAGGCTATGCGACCATCAATGAAGTCTTTGCCCCCGGCATGACGGCCATGGCCGCGCCCGTGCAGCGGCGCGGTTATCCCGCCATGGGCGTGATCAGTATTGCCGGGCCGCTCGTGCGGCTCGACGAAAAACGCATGGCCAGCCTCGGCTCGACACTGCTCGCGGCCGCTTCGGAACTCGCCGCCGCGAGCCACGCGTCACCTCTGTTCAATCGAGGCCGCTAGCCGCGTGCGCGTATCGCTGGGCAGGATGCGCTCCGCCTTCAACCGGTCGAACAGCGCGAAGAAGGCGTCGGGCGTGCTCTGATAATCGAGGAAGCCTGCTTGCCGGCTCTTGCTCATATCCGTGAGCACTTCCATCGGGCGGCCAAGGTCCGCGTCGGTGTGCCACCACGAAGCGAGCTTGCCGATGTCGGCCTCCTTCAGATCGAAGCGCGCGGCGATATCGGCCCATGCCTTGCCCGCGTCCTGCATACGGCCTTCCAGCGGACGTGTTTCGCCATCGAACGGTACAGCTTCAATCCCGAAGTAGCCGGCGATTTGCGACCACATCCATTTCCAGCGGAACACGTCGCCGTTGACCACGTTGAAGTCTTCGTTGCGCGCCTTCTCGGACGTGGCGGCCCACTCGAGGTGGCGCGCGAGCAGCCGCGCGTCGGTCATGTCGGTGAGGCTGTTCCATTGCGCCGCCGATCCGGGGAAGACGAACGGCTGGCCGGTCTGCTTGCACAGCGTCGCGTAGACGGCGAGCGTCACGCCCATGTTCATCGCATTGCCGAGCGCGAAGCCGATGATCGTATGCGGACGATGCACGCTCCAACTGAAATCGTAGCGCTGCGCGGCTTCAAACAAACGGTCTTCCTGCTCATAGTAAAAGTTGTCGACCGGCTGGCGGCCCTGTTCCTCGCGAAACGGTGTGATCGGCACCGCGCCGGTCGCATACGCTTCGAACGGGCCGAGGTAATGCTTGAGGCCTGTCACGAGCGCGGCATGTTCGAGCATGCCTGACGGGCCCACGGCGTCCATGACGTGACGCACCATCGCGCCGTTCACGCGAATGTTGTCTTTCTCCGTCGCCTGGCGCGACCACGCGGTCAGGAACACGTGGCTGAATGCCTGGCCCGCGAGCGCCTCGCTGACTGAGTCGGCGGACTGCAGATCGGCCGTAATCGATTCGATTGCCGGCGACACCGGCGTGCGGCCGCGCGAGAGTCCGGCGACCTGCCAGCCATTCGAAAGCAACTGGTCTGCCAGATTGCCGCCGACAATGCCGCTCGCGCCGATGATGAGTGCTCGTTTTTCCATGTGAATAAAAGTGAGTAGGTGAATGCCTGTCGACGCGGAGCGGTTCTACGACCGGCTTTGATCCGCGGGCTCAATGCGTCTTCTGCGATAGAAAAGTGACTCGTGTTATGTGGATCGGTTCAGCACGAAGTCGAATTCGAGCGTGCTGAACGGCGTAGTCATGGACGTACCGTCCGGCGCCGTGCCTGCCTCATGGTGCTTCCACTGTGCGACGAGCGATGAGCGAACGCCGAACACAGCGTCCGAATCGAGGTACTGGTCGCCTTCGCGGAACACGTGGGTGACGAGGCGCTCGTAGCCCGGCGCAGTGATCATGAAATGCAGATGGGCCGGACGCCACGGATGCCTGCCGAGCGCTGCGAGCATGCGCCCGACCGGACCGTCGTGCGGAATCGGATAAGGCTCGGCGACGATGGAACGGAAGTGATAACGCCCGTCGGCGAGACTATGGAGCACGCCTCTGGCGCGATGCGTGTCGTTGCCGGCGTGTTGCACGTCGTAGAAGCCGTCCGCGTCGGCTTGCCAGACTTCGATGCGTGCGTTGGCCACCGCTTCGCCGTCCGCGCCCTTGACGGTTCCCGACACGAAGCAGGGTTCGCCGCGTGCGCCGTTGGATACGTCGTCGCCGTTTCGATAGGCGGGCGCGCCTTCGACGAAGAACGGCCCGAAGACCGTCGCTTCCGTGCAGCCCGGCGGCTTGCGGTTGGCCATTGCCGTGACGAGCATCGACAAGCCGAGCGTGTCCGAGAGCAGGATGAATTCCTGGCGTTTGTCGTCGGTGATATGGCCGACGTCGGTGAGGAAACGAATGCCCTGTTCCCATTCGTTCTCGCTCAGGTTCACCTCGCGCGCGAACGCATGCAGATGCCGCACGAGGCTCGTGACGACGGTTTTCAGCCGCTCGTCGCCTGCGTGCGCGTGGCGCGCCAGAACCGCTTCCGTGATCGTGTTTTCGTCGAGATTGCGCATGACCGTGACGTCTCCATCCTGTCGGTCATGCGATTATCGGCTTGTTTGGAATCGGGCGCAGGCAAGCGGATTGCGCTGCGCGCGCCGTTCAAATTTACAGCTTGAATTTAGTGGTTATTCCACCATTGGGTGGCTTTCTGTTTATCCCAGGCGGGCAGCACTTCACGATCGATGGATGCGTTGGTCAGCGCCGGAAAGTCCTTTTTGAATGCCGTCACGTCGTCGTCGAACTGGTCGGTCACGCTGATGTCCCACGTCCCGCCGCTGAAACCGGCGACCGCCTGATCGACCAGCGGAATGACCGGTCCCGCGCGCAATTCACCGTCTTTACGTTCGACGATCGTGGCGTCGATATGGCCGAGATACACGATCGAATTTGGTTTGATTTCGACGACCTCGTGAAGCGGCGTAAAGAACATGCCGTGGAACGGGAATACGCCGCTTTGACCGGTAATGCCGCGCATCACATATTTGCCCGGCGCGAGCGGGAGGCGAATGAAATAGTGATTGCCCGTGTCGCTCGTCGTGGTGGCTTGATCGTCGAATTTGAAATTCAAACGATCATCCCGCGAGTCTGCCGCACCGCGCTCCATATGCACGACGATAGGGCTCGGCTGGTAACTGGTGTGATAAGCGTTCTTGAGCGTCACCGTCATTAGCGCGTACGAGTTTTTCGTGGTGTCGACCGAACTCGTCGATGTGGTCGGCGACATGGTGGAAACAGTCGCGCAGCCTGACGTCAATAGCGCGCCGGCAATGGCAAAGAGTGCGATGTACTTTTTCATTACGAATTGAAAGGAGTGTGGTTGGTATTTTGGCCAATAATTAGCGTTGTTTTATGCAGCGTGAATGATGTGGTACACGGCGCATGCCGTGTAAACGGCCGGGTGAATCCAGAACTTGAGGGATGTTTTTATTGGTGGCTTTAGAAAATTCGGGTAATCCGGAAAACCTCGAAGGTGGGACGATCTATGTGGAAGGCACCGCCGGATATCTATTCGGCGGCACAGGCTCATTCATGCTTCTTGGTGTAAACCGTGAGATTCTTCTCATGGGAGTCGTAAAGCCGGACCTGATCTGCATGGCGATTCGCAGCGCGCCGGCCGCACTGGTAATCGCAGGGGTAAATGAAGGTCTTCAGGATACGGTTGGATTTGCTTTAATGTTCGGACAAGTCAAGTACAAAGGGCTGTACGCCGAAGATGCAGATTAAGTTGTCAAAACGTCCCGCTTCGGCAGGGCCTTTTATCCCACGAAACGACGCCCCGCTTTCAGGCACGCTACGCCTTCGGCAATCTCGCGTATCAAGTCCAGCGCCTTGCGCGCGCGGTTGAAGACGTGCAGCGCGCCGGCGCATATATGTTCGGGCATCAACCCTTCGCCCAGGCCGCCGCCATATCCACCGCGAAGTCCCAATAAGATCGCGGCTGCCGGCCGAGCAGCGTCGCGAGATGATCGATTTGCGCTTGCGATGCGACCGCGCCGTTCTGCTGATAGCGGCTCATCATCAGGCGCATGTCGTAAGCGAGCCAGCCCGGAGCGGCCGCTTTCAAACGCTGTTCCAGCACGTCGAGATCGTCGCCACCGTAGCGCACGGTGCGGCCCAGCGCTTCAGCCCAGATCGACACCACTGTTTCCGACGTGATCGCGTCAGGCCCGACCAGCTCATAAGTCTCGCGCGGCAAGCGGCTTGCGGCCCGCTCGCGGCGCAGCAGTTCGCGCGCGGCGGCCTCGCCGATATCGCGCACGTCGACCATCGAAATACCTTTGGCGCCGATCGGCATGCCGTACACGCCGTGCGTCAGCAGCGGCTCTTTCTGGCGCACGTCGTTCTGGATGAAATACGCGGGGCGCAACACGGTGGCGGGCAGATCGCAGTGCTCGATCATGCGCTCAACCGTGTGCTTGCCGGTGAAGTGCGGCACGTCGACATACTCGGCGCCCTTGAACACCGACAGGTACACGACGCCTTTCACGTCGGCTTCGCGCGCCACGCTCAGGGTCTGCAGCGCTTGCGTCAGCTCGTCCGGGGCGTTGGGTGCGAGCAGGAACAGCGTGCTGACGCCGTTCATCGCGCGGCGCAATCCGTCCACGTCGGACAGGTCGCCCTGGACTGCGGTGACGCCGTCCGGGAATTGCGCTTTTTCCGGCGTGCGAGTCAGCGCGCGAACTTGCGCGCCGCTGCCGCTCAGATGTTCGAGGACCTGCTTACCAACTACGCCCGTACTGCCGGTTACGAGGATTGCCATGACTTTCTCCTTGAGGGTTGGATGGACTGGAAGTCAGCCCGTAGACACACAATAGATGTTCCATTTGAGCCGCGAAAGTGCAAAAATCCAGACACCTCGTCTCATATTTGGAACGATCATGGATTTGACGTCACTGGCCGATTTCAATGCGGTGGCGCTGCACGGCGGCTTCGGCCCGGCCAGCCGGGCGCTCGACCGCCCCAAGGCCACGCTGTCGCGGCGCGTGGCGGAACTGGAGGAAACGCTTGGCGTGCGGCTGATCGAGCGAGGCTCGCGCACGCTGCGGCTGACCGAAGAAGGGCTCGTGCTGCACGAGCGCACGCGGGGTTTGATGGCGGAAATTCAGGAGGCGGGTGAGGCGGTGGCGTCGCGCGCGCCGGTGCCACGCGGACGATTGCGGATCAGCGCGCCGGTCGTGTTCGCGCATGTGGTGCTGGTGCGGATCGCGACGCGTTTTGCGTTGGCCTATCCGCAGGTCGAGCTCGAAGTGATTGCGGAAGACCGCGTCGTCGATCCAGTGGAGGACGGCTACGACCTGGTTATCCGCATCAATCCATCGCCTGACCAGCAACTCGTGGGGCGGCGCATTCTCGGCGACGAACGGCTCATGGTCGCGGCGCCCACGATGTCGGTACCTTCTCAGCCCACCGGCGACGCTGCCGCGTTGGCGGTGCCCGCGGTCGTGCTGGTGGCGGCATCGGCGGGTGCGAGTTGGAGCGTGCGCACGGAAGGTGGAGTGAGGACGTTTGCGCCGATACCGGTGCTGCGGCTCTCATCGCTGCTGATGGTGCGCGAAGCGGTGCTCGATGGGCTGGGCGCGGCACTGTTGCCCAGGTTGCTGGTCGAGCAGGATGTAGCGGCGGGGCGGCTTGTTTGTTGGGGTGTGGCGGATGGGCCGCCGGTCGAGATCTGGGCGCTGTACAACTCGCGGCGTCTACTGAGCGCCAAGGTGCGGGCGTTCATGGATCTGTTACAGGATTTGCCGGGACGCGAGCGCAAATAGGCGGACGTAGGCGCCGATTGCGGCTTGCTTTTGCAATCGGCTCCCACCCCGCAACCTCACTTTGGCCGCCGCACCGCCCGCACTTTGCCGCTGCTTCCGCCGCCACAAAAGAACCGATCGCCGCCGTCCGATTCAAGCCCCGACACGCTGACGCCGGACGGCATCTCGAGCCGCTCCTGAACTTCGCCGGTGCGCGGATCGATTCGCCGCAATTCGCTTTCGTCGCCTTCCCACGTGCCGTGCCAAAGTTCACCGTCTACCCACGTGACGCCCGTCACGAACCGATTGGATTCGATGGTGCGCAAAATCGCGCCCGTCTGCGGATCGACTTGATGGATTTTGCGCTCCCGATACTGTCCGACCCACAGCGTCCCTTCGGCCCACGCGAGTCCCGAGTCGGCACCGCCGCCGGGCGCGGGGATCGTGGCGAGCACGCTGCCAGTGGCGGGATCGATCTTCTGGATACGGTCCTCGGCGATCTGGTACAGATGCTGGCCGTCGAAGGCCGTACCCGCGTGCGCGGCGACGTCGATCGAGCGGACCGTCTTGCCGCTCTGCGGGTCGAGCGCGTTCAACGCGTCGCCCGTCGCGAACCAGACGTGCTGGCCGTCGTATGTCACGCCATGCACGCGTTCTATGCCCGCAAAGGGGCCGTACTCGTTGATGATTTCCGCGGCTGATCGTTTCATGGTTTGTCCCTCGTGGTTATCGTGTTGCCATCCTAATCAACCGGCAACGGAGCGGGGAGTAACAAGGTCGTCGTGAATCCGGGCATGGGCGGCGTCATCCAGCGACGCGCCCGCCCTTGGCCCAGCGACTGCACCTTGCCTTGCGCCGCGAGCGTGTCGAGGGTTCGCTGCACGGTGCGCTGGCTCGCGCCAAGCGCGAGCGCGAGGGCCGAACTCGCCCACGACTCACCGTCGGCGAGCAAGGCAAGCACGGGCGCATGTTTGTCCTCGACTGGCCGCGCCAGCACGACCACCTCCTGCGCATGCCGCGGCACCAGCGCGAACCCACGCCGCGTCGCGCTCACGCTGGCCACTGCGCGAAGCACCGAACGCAGCCGCCCGAGTTCGACCCGCAGGCGCGCGCGATGCGATTCATCGGCGGCCTTGGCCCTGAAGGCTCGCGCGACGAGCACGTCGCGCGATACGTCCTCCGGCCATGCTTCGGCCAGCGCGCGCGCGAGCACGAACAACACCGGACGGCTGGCGAGCGAGATCACCGCGCCCGCGTCGCGCACGACGTGACGGCACGCGTCCACGATCAATGCCTTCGATGCCAGCAGCGCTTCCACTTCGTCGAGCAGCAACGGGCGTTCCTCGCCACGCGCGAGCAGCCGCGCCGCGGGTGCGTTCAGAACGAGCGCGGCATTGTCGACCTCCGCCGTCAGGGCAGGAATACGCGCGAGACCCGCTGCGCGCCGGGCTCGTTCGAGCGCGGAGCGCGCCGCTTTGGTCTGAAGACGGCGCAGCGCGACGCCCGCCACGACCAGTTCGTGCGCGGTCCTCAAAGACGGTGGGAACGGTGTGGGATCGAGCCCGGCGAGCGCGCGTTCGGCTTCGTCGAGACGTCCGATCAGCAGCAGGCGCCGCACCGCGAGATAGCGCGCATGAGCGGCGTTGAGCCGGTCGCCGTGCGCTTCGAGCGTGGCGCGAGCGGCTTCCAGAGCCTTCGTGGGCCAGTTCAGATCGCGTGAGACGAGCGCGATCTCGGCCTCGGCGACGATACATCGCGCGCGGGCCACCGGCTCCCGCGCACCGAAGGCACGCGCGGCGCTTCGCACGAGCGCCTTCGCCCGCACCAGATCGCCGAGCTGCGCCATGGCGATGCCGCGCAACGCGAGCGCGGGCGCGTCGTCGCGCAAGGCGACGCGATTCAGCGCGCCGAGCGGATCGCCCGCGGCGAGCGCGCGCGCCGCCGCCGTGATTAGCGAGTCCATGGTCCAGGTGAATCACGCCACACTTGTCACTCCCGTCGTTCGAAGCCCGGGGCTAATCTAGCACGACCAACTCACAGCACTTCGCATAGCGAAGCAAGGAGGCAAGCATGACGACGAAACACAGCATCGGCACACGGGAAGAATGGCTGGCCGCGCGGCTCGACCTGCTCGAAGCGGAAAAGGCGCTCACGCGGCAGAGCGACGAACTGGTCCGGCAGCGGCAGGCGCTGCCCTGGGTCCGAATCGACAAGGCCTACCGGTTCGAGACCGATGAAGGCAGCGCCTCGCTGGCCGATCTCTTTCGAGGACGCTCGCAGTTGCTCGTCTATCACTTCATGTTCGGCCCCGACTACACCGCGGGCTGCCCGTCGTGTTCGGCGGTCGCGGACGGGTTCAACGGTTCCGTCGTCCATCTGGCGAATCACGATGTCGCGATGACGGCGGTATCGCGCGCGCCGCTCGCGAAGCTGCAGGCGTACAAGCGGCGCATGGGATGGACGTTTCCGTGGGCGTCGTCGGCGGGCAGCGACTTCAACTTCGATATCAACGTCTCGTTCACCGAGCAGCAGCAACGCGAAGGAAGCGTCGAATACAACTTCCAGCGTGGCGGCCATGCGATGGATGCGACACCGGCGCCGGCGCCCGTGGTCGAGTTCGCGACCGCCTGCGGGACCGACGCGCCGACGTATTCGCTCGACCGGCCCGGCATGAGCGCGTTCGTGCTCGAAGACGGCGTGGTGTACCACACGTATTCCACTTATGGACGCGGCGTGGACGCGCTGTGGGGCATGTATCAGTGGCTCGACCGCGCGCCCAAAGGGCGTAACGAAACGGGGGTGTGGTGGCGTCGGCATGACGAGTATGAGAAGCACTGAGGCAACTGTGGGCCGAACGCATTGCTGTAGCTCAGGCTCGCTCATTCCCCGTAAAGGGTTTGTCTCTACACAAAACATGCACGCGATTGCCGATAAATGAATCGGGTGGTCGCATCCAAGCAACGACGTGTCGATTCCGATATCGGCACGTGTTGCCATGATGAGACCCGGCTCGATCATTCGATACAGATGCGGGGCGCGTGCATGGTCCGATTCAGTTTCACACAGAAGCTCTGGCTGCCGCTGGTCGTCAGCCTCGTGGCACTTCTCGCCGTGTCGGTGTCGGCGGCGTGGCTGTCGCGGCAGACCCGCATCGAGGAGCGCAAGAACGATCTGGTGAACGTGGCCCATGTCGGGCTCAGTATCGTGACGGAATATGCGGCGCTGGCGCAAAGCGGCGCGCTCAGCGAAGCGGACGCCCGCCGGCAGGCGCTCGAACGGCTGCGCGGTATACGTTACGGCGAGGACGGCTACTTCCTCGTGATCGATTCGACACCGCGCATGGTCATGCATGCGATGAAGCCCGCGTTGAACGGCAAGGATCTCGCCGGCACCGCCGATGCCGACGGCCGTCACCACTACCTCACATTCGCCAAGGTCGCGCAGGCGCCGAACGGCGGCTTCGTCGATTACGTGTTTCCACATCCGCAAAACCCGCCCGCCGCCGCGGTCGGCAAGATCGGCTACGTCGTGCGTTACGCGCCGTGGGACTGGATCATCGCAACGGGCGCTTACGTGGACGACATCGACGCCGCGTTCAAGGAGTCGCTGTATTTCGTCGGCGGAACCTTTGCCGTCGTCGCGCTGCTGCTGTCGGCGCTGGTCTCGCTGACCAATCGCAGCATCCAGCGCACGATCGGCGGCGATCCGGCCTACGTTGCGCAAGTGGCCGGCGAAATCACGCAGGGCAACCTGGCCATTCCCATCGACCTCCGTCACGGCGACGACTCGAGCCTGCTTTACACCATGCAGCGCATGCGCGACGCGCTGGCCCACACGATCGAACAGATCAAGGGCGCGGCCGACAAGGTGGCGACAGGCGCGCGCGAGATTGCCGGCGGCAACTCGGATCTGTCGGCGCGCACGGAGAATCAGGCGGCGTCGCTCGAGGAGACCGCGGCGAGCATGGAGCAGATGACGGCAATGGTGCGACAGACGGCGGAGAACGCTCAGACAGCGAGCCAACTGACCTCCGGCGCGGAGCAGATCGTCAATCGCGGCGGCGAAATGGCGGCGCAAGCGGTATCGACGATGCAGGAGATATCGACGGAATCGCACAAGATGGTGGAGATCATCTCGGTCATCGAAGGCATCGCCTTTCAGACCAATATTCTCGCGCTGAACGCGGCGGTGGAAGCGGCCCGGGCCGGCGATGCGGGGCGTGGTTTCGCGGTGGTCGCCGGCGAGGTGCGCACGCTCGCGCAGCGCAGCGCGGCGGCCGCGAAGGAAATCCGCACGTTGATCAGCCGCGCGGTGGACAAGGTGGGGACCGGCGCCGAATTCGTCGGGCAAACCGGCGCGACGATTCACTCCGCGCGCGAGGCCATTGCAAAAGTGTCGGGCGTCATGCGCGATATCGCGGCGGCGGCCGCCGAGCAAAGCGCCGGTATCAATCAGGTCGGCGACGCCGTCGCGCAGATGGATAGCGTGACGCAGCAAAACGCGGCGCTGGTCGAGCAGGCCGCGGCGGTGGCGCAGACGCTGACCGAACAGGCGCGGCTGCTGCAAGTGTCGATCAGCCAGTTCAACTTGCAGCCGCAGGGTTCCGGCGACGAAGGCGGGTCGTTGCGGGTCCATAGGCCGTCGGCGAAAGAAGCACGCGAATTCGCAGCCGTCGTTTGAGCGTTGCTCACCCATGGACGCACCTGAACGCTCCAAATTAAGAGCGCTGAAAATTGCAAAGCGGCTCAGGTCTGTTATGTTCGCTGCTGGACCGTTCAATGCCTGTTCACATCTCACTCGTGATTCGGCGGCGAGCGTCCGGTCTCAACATGGCAGAGGTTCGTTCCCGGAACACACGTTCGACGTGCCTATGGAGGACTGCATCTGGTCGGCGCCGCGAAAACTTCACTCGACAAGCCGCGACGAAAGTGGGATCCGGTCGCGCAGATCGCCGCCTGGAGCCGTCGCGTGGGCTGGCGCGCGGGCATGGGCGGCGCGGGGCTGCTATTTTGCTTGCAGAGCGCGGCGGCCTCGGATGGCGGCGGGGGCACCGTTACGCTGTATGGCGTGCTGGACACGAGTCTCGAAGTAACCGACCCAGGGTCCGGCTGGACCCCACGTCTGGACTCGGGGGCCTATCGCGGTTCGCGGGTCGGCTTGCGGGGCAGCGAGCCGCTCGGCAACGGCACCGACCTGCTCTTCACGCTGGAAAACGGCTTTAGCTCGGTCGACGGCACGCTTCAGACTCCCGGTGTTCTATTCAACCGACAGGCGTGGATCGGCGCGCGGAACGCCTGGGGCGAGGTGCGCTTCGGCCGGCAATATTCGCCCATCTATATCCCGTTCAAGGGCGACCTCGATGCGTTCGGCGCCGGCACGATCGCGTCCGGGCTGAACAACCTGTCGAAGATCACACCCTACGCGAGCAACGCGATCGAGTATCTGTCGCCGGTCGTCGGCGGATTCAGCGCGACGGTCATGATGGCCACGCGCGATCCGTCGGAGAACGACGGCAACGGTATCGACGGATACTACGTCACCGCCACCTATCAGCTCGACAACCTCAGGCTGTTGTACGCGCGTCAGCAGACGCACGGCGCGGGTGCGCTGCGGGCGAATCTCGGCGGCGCGACCTACGCGATCGATAAAGTGCGGGTGTGGCTCGCGTTCTTCAACGGCGATGGCGGCACGCCGCTTTATCACGGCGCGGGCGGATCGCTCTCAGCGCAATACAGCTTTTCTGCGAATGCGCGCGCGTCACTGGGCTATGCGCACGTGCGCGACTATACCGGCGCGGGCGCGAGCGCCGACCAGTTCAGCATGGCGTTCGAATACAACGTTTCGCGTACTTTGCTGTTCTATTTCAGCGCGGCCTATCTGGCGAATCACGACGATGCGAGCTTCACGCTGCGTGGCGTCAACGTGACCGGGCTGCCGGTCGCGTATCCCGGCGCGCCGGTCAAGGGTGTGCAGCTTGGCGTGTTGGAGCGCTTCTGATCTGCGTGAGCAGACTAAATTGGATTGTCCGTTGTTATGCCACGCAAGTGGCAGGCGGATCCGCTGTCATTGAGCGGGCGACGTGCCAACTGCCGCGCCGGTATCAGTGCGCGGGGCCACGCGCCAGACCGTATTGCCGACGTCGTCCGCCACCAGCAGCGCCCCGCGCTTATCCAGCGCGACACCGACTGGCCGGCCCACGGCGTGACCGTCGGCGGTCAGAAAGCCGCTCAGGAAATCTTCCGGCGCACCCGCGGGTTGGCCTTTGACGAATGGGATGAACACCACTTTGTAGCCGCTGTACGGCTTGCGATTCCATGACCCATGCTGACCGACAAAAGCGCCGCCTCGGTAGTGCGCCGGGAACAGCGTCCGGTCGTAAAAAACCAGCCCGAGCGATGCCGTATGGTTGCCGAGCGCATAGTCCGGTGCGACTGCCGTGGCGACCAGGTCGGGGCGCTGAGGCTTGACGCGCGTGTCGACATGCTGGCCGTAATAGCTGTAAGGAAACCCGTAAAACGCACCGTCTTTCACGGCAGTCATGTAATCCGGCACGAGGTTGTTGCCCAGGTCGTCCCGTTCGTTGACGGCGGTCCACAGCGCGCCGCTCTCCGGCTGCCAGGACAGTCCGTTGGGGTTGCGCAAGCCGGTCGCGAAGGGCCGCATCTGGCCGGACGCCACGTCGAATTCGAGAATCCGTGCGCGGTCCGCTTCGGCCTCGGCGCCGTTTTCTCCCGCGTTGCTGTTCGATCCCACCGTCACATAGAGATGCTTGCCCGAACGGTCGGCCAGGATGTTTTTGGTCCAGTGATGATTGATTGGGCCAGCCGGCAAATCAGCCACCTTCACGCCGGGCGTGTCGATCTGGGTCGCGCCGGGCGTGTAGTCGAAGCGCAGAATGGCGTCCGTATCGGCGACATAGAGGTGGTTGCCGATCAGCGCCATGCCGAACGGCGAGTGCAGGCCACGTAGGAACACCGTCTGTTGATCGACGACGCCGCTGCCGTTGGTATCGCGTAATAGCACGATACGGTCGGGGCTCGGTGTGCCCGCTCCCGCGCGCTTCATGACCTGCTTTCTAATCCAGCCGAATACGCCGCTGCCTTCGTCGTGCCGCTGCGGCGCGTTGCTTTCCGCCACGAGCACGTCGCCGTTCGGCAACGGGTAGAGCCAGCGCGGGTGAGTCAGCCCGCGGGCGAATTCCGTCACGACAAAGCCGTTGGGAGCGGTCGGGAGAAAGTCGGCGGTTCTCGGCCGGACGGGCGCGATATTGACCGTGGTGACCAGCGACGATTCCGGCGCGGGCAATACGGGTGACGGCCCAAAGCCGGTATCGGTGGGGCTCGACGGCCCCGCCGCGCACGCGGCGAGCGGCAGCAGCATGAATAAGACAAAGCGGTTTAACTGACGCATCCCGCGCTCCCGACAGTGAAGATGCACGACCCACCTTCGGTAAGCTTAGCAAGATGCTTGCCTGGCGCCTGAACGGCGCAGCCTGTTAGTCCGTATACCCCTAAAACGTCACTACTTCACCTCGGAAGGAAACCCGCCGATAGTCGACCTTCGTTTTCAACTGGAGGGTCTTACGATGCGCGTCTTTGTTACCGGAGCGACGGGATTCGTCGGCTCCGCCGTCGTTGCCGAACTCATTGCCGCCGGACATTCCGTGCTCGGCCTGGTACGCTCGGACGCCGCGGCCGAGTCTCTGGCCAGGACCGGAGCGGAGGTCCTGCGCGGTTCGCTCGAGGATCTCGACAGCCTCAAAGCCGGAGCGGCCGCTGCGGACGGTGTCATTCATACCGCCTTCAACCACGACTTCTCCCGATTCGCGGAGAACTGCGAGTTGGACCGGCGCGCCATCGAAGCGCTCGGCTCCGTGCTCGTCGGCTCGGAGCGGCCGCTCCTCGTCACGTCCGGGGTCGCGCTGCTGGCGTCGGGCCGCATCGCGACCGAGGACGACGCGCCGGTTGCACGCTCCGACGCCTATCCTCGCGTGTCGGAGGCGACGGCTGCGTCGCTGGTGGAGCGCGGCGTGCGTGCGTCGGTAGTTCGTCTGCCGCCGTCGGTGCATGGCGATGGCGACCATGCTTTCGTTCCGCATCTCATCGCTCTCGCGCGCGAAAAGGGCGTCTCGGCGACCGTCGGCGAGGGCCTCAACCGCTGGCCCGCCGTGCACCGGCTCGACGCCGCACGTGTCTACCGGCTCGCGCTCGAACGCGGCGCCGCCGGCAGCCGGTATCACGCCATTGCCGAAGAAGGCGTGCCGTTCAACGAGATCGCCGGTGTGATCGGCCGACGCCTGAACGTGCCGGTCATCGCGCAATCGGTTGATGAGGCGGCGGACCATTTCGGCTGGTTCGCGCTGTTTGCCGGAATGGATGCCGCGACTTCGAGCGAGCAGACGCGCAAGCTGCTTGACTGGGAACCGAAGCAGCCGGGCTTGATCGCCGACCTCGACCGGCCGCGGTATTTCCAGACCTGAGGCGCAACTTGCCGCTCGGCCTTTTTGATGGCCGGGGATTCCATTGACGACGCGGAGCGGCCTTTCACGACGTTGCAACTCGACCAGGTCAAGCTGGCGCCAAGCGGCACATTCCTTCGCTGCACGGCGCGCTGTTCGCATCGACCGGCCGGACGCGGCAGCGGGCGAGCAGAACCTGCCTCGCTAGGACTATGCTAGCGCTTTCGTCTACTTCGAGGAGCAACTGATGAAACAGGCAGCAGGTTCGATGATCACCTTTAACCGGCCCGACGGCCAGCAGATCCAGGGCTATCTGGCCAAGCCGCAGAAGCTGGAGGGCGCGCCCGCCATCGTCGTGATTCAGGAGTGGTGGGGCGTCAACGACCAGATTCGCGGCGTGGCGGACCGGCTCGCGCAGGCCGGCTATCTGGCGCTGGTGCCCGATCTCTTTCGAGGCAAAACGACGGTGGAAGAGGAAGAAGCCCACCATCTGCTCGACGGGCTCAATTTCGGCGACGCCGCTACTCAGGATGTGCGCGGCGCTGTCCAATATCTGAAGCAGCACGCGACGAATGTCGGCGTGACAGGCTTTTGCATGGGCGGCGCGCTGACCTTGCTCGCGCTGTGCAATATCCCGGAAGTGTCGGCCGGCGTGGTCTGGTACGGCTTCCCGCCGCTGGAATATATCGACGCTTCGAAAATCAAGGCGCCGCTAATCGGTCACTGGGCGACGCAAGACGAGTTCTTCGTGTCTGAAACGGTCGACGCGCTGGAGAGGAAATTGAAAGACGCGAATGTCGACGTCGAGTTTCACCGCTATCTCGCACACCACGCGTTCGCGAACGAAACGGCGGTCGGTCCGGGCCGTATCGCCAGGACGCAGTTCGATCCGGTGTGGTCGCAATTGGCTTGGGATCGCACGCTGACGTTTTTCGGCCGCACCTTGTGGAAGTAAGCGGCTCGCTCGCCGCTTGAGACGCGCTACGTCCGGCTAACGGGGCGGAGCGCGTCGGGTCGCGCCGGTGAAGTCCGCGGGCGTGCCGCCATGCATGGGCGGCATTCCAGAAAGGCTTCCCGGCGAGATCGCAAACAGAATCGCTTTTACGGATTCAGAGTTTCGACCCGCCGTCGACATGCAACGTTTCGCCGATAATCCGGCGAGCAGCATCCGAGGCGAGAAAGGCCACCGCGCCGCCAATGTCATCCGGTTGCGCCACGCGTTTCAACGCCTGCATCTCAAGCGTCACCGCGCGTCCCGCGTCGGTCTTCGTGAAGTTCGACATATCGGTTTCAACCACATCCGGCGCCACCGCATTTCCAGAGCGGTCAGGCTGGCGGCGCGCCGACCCGACCCGTTTACCTATACTCCTGTCACTCTGCAAGGCCGTCCACTCGTCGTCATACCAACAAGACGGAGCCTCACATGTCTGTAGCAATGCGAAGCGCGGCCCTCGGGCTGCTGACATGTTTCACGTTGGGCGCCAGTGCCGCTGCGCAAGCCGACTCCGGATGCGACGAAGGGTGCCATGCGCGCGGCCAGCTTCTCGATCACCGCGTCACGCTCACGCTGAGCGCCGCGGCGTTTTCAAAATTGCTGGCGTCGAGCGCGGGCGGCCGGCGGCTCGTGCAGATTGCCGGCGCGCCCGCGTGCGGCATCGAGATCGTGAGCTTTCGCTACGGGACCATCGGCGGCGCGGGCGAGCCCACCAACGCGAGCGGTGCGTTGATGATCCCTTCGGGGCGTTCGGCGGCATGCAGCCGAGCGCTTCCGCTGATGCTCTATGCACATGGCACCACCGCGTATCGCAACTACAACCTCGCCGATATCACGCAAACGGATCCGGGCAACGGCGACGGCGCCGGGGAAGGCATCAGCGTGGCGGCCATGTATGCGGCGCAAGGCTACATTGTGGTGGCGACCAACTACGCGGGCTACGCCGGCTCCGATCTCCCGTACCACCCGTATCTCAATGCCGACCAGCAATCCGCCGATATGATCGACTCGTTGCGGGCTGCGCGCGTGGCGTTAGCCGGAATAGCGCCGGACAGCAGGCCGCGCGAAAACGGCAAGCTGTTCGTCACCGGCTATTCGCAAGGCGGCTTCGTTGCAATGGCAACGCATCGCGCGCTGCAGGCGGCTGGCGTCAAGGTGACAGCGTCCGCACCGGGTTCGGGGCCATACGCACTCGCCGCTACCGCCGACGCACTCATCGAAGGCGAGGTCAACCTGGGCTCGACGCTCTTCTCGACGCTGATCGTGACGGGTTATCAGCATGCCTACGAGAATATCTACCGCCGCCCCGGCGACTTCTACGACGCGGCCTACGCGCCGGGTATCGAAACGCTGCTGCCGAGTCTGCAGCCGCTCAATACGCTATTCACCACGGGCAAACTGCCGTCCGCGCATCTCTTCAGCAAGTTGCCGCCCGCGCCGCAGTTCGCCTCGATGACGCCGCCTGCTTCGCCGCCTTTGACGCCGCCCGCCTTGACACCGCTGTTTGCCGCGGGATTCGGCAATCCCAACCTCGTGCGCAACGCCTATCGCCTGACGCTGCTGGAGGACGCCGCCGCCAATCCCGACGGTGCGTTTCCCAACCCGACGCTTGCGATGAAACCGGCCGCGAATCCGCTGCATCCCTTGCGCCAGGCGTTCAAGCGCAACGACTTGCGCAACTGGCTGCCGGTTACGCCCGTTTTGATGTGTGGCGGCGAGTCGGATCCCACGGTGTTCTTTTTCAACGCGCGCATCGAGCAGGCGTATTGGCAGAACGCCAAAGTGCCCGCGGGGCTCACGTCCGTGCTGGATGTAGACTCTCCCGTTGCCGGGCCCGGCGATCCGTATGCGTCCATCAAGCGGGAGTTCGCGAGTGCGAAGGCGGAGGTCGCGAGTCAGGCCGTGGCCGGCGGTGCGACTGATGGCGGGGCGTCAGCGGTGCTGCGGGCCTATCATGGCCAACTGGTCGCGTCGTTCTGCCTGGTGGTGGCGCGGGCGTTCTTCGACACCTTCTGAGCGCGTGCAAAGCTGAAATTCCGCCCCGAGCGATGTTCGCGAAGTGCGGCTATCATGCGCAGACAACGAATCTGGCGGGGGAAAACTTGACGACCGAGTCCGTGACGAGAGATGCGGCTCCCGCGAACTGCATCCATAGCCACTTTAGTACGCACCACGAAGCGCCGCGCGCGCAGTTGCCCGCGTGGCGCGACCGTCTGGGCCATTTTCTCGATGTGCCCATTTCGCGCCGGCAACTGGCGGATGGCTTCAGTGGTCTGATCGACAGCTACCGTGTGGCCGATCTGGCATTCATGGACTGCCGTACCGATCCGGTCTCGCAGACGCGATCCGTCGCGCGCATTTCCACGGACTCGGTGCGCCAGTTCGTATTCCACGTGGCCGTGGAAGGCACGATCGAAACCGGCACCGGACCGCATCCGAAGCGCAAGGCCACCCAGTCCACGCCGGGCATTCTCGCGCTCGATATGAACCAGCCCATGCACATGGACCGCAGCGCCTGCCGCGTGCAGGCGTTTTTCCTGCCGCGTGAGCTGGTGGAATCCGTTTTGCCGGAAGCGGAGTCGATTCATGGCAGTGTGATCGACTATCATTCGCCGCTTGCGCGCATGATTCCCGCACAGCTCGCCGACCTGAGCCGGAGCTTGCCCACGATGAGCGGGCAGGCGGCATACGACGCCATCCAGAGCTGCGCATTGCTGATCGCGGCGGCCTTCGGGAAGCAGGTCGGTTTAAGCGGCAATGCGCGCGCCGCTGCTCGCACCGCCATGTTTGCCGCGGCGCGCCGTTATATCGATGCCAATCTCGACCAGATGGATCTGACGCCCGACAGCGTGCTCGCCGCGTCGCGACTGTCCCGGTCTACGCTTTATCGCCTGTTCGAGCCCGAAGGCGGGCTGGCCGCCTACATCCGCAGCCGCAGGCTGCGCGAAGCCGCCGATGATCTGCATCGATACCGGAACAAAGCGATCGTCGAGATCGCTTATGGCCTCGGCTTCAATAGCGCGTCGGATTTCACTCGCGCGTTTCGTCGAGCTTACGACATGTCGCCGAGCGATTTCCGGGCGTTGACCCGATAGGGGATGGCGGCTCGCCGCGGTGGGCGTGAACTCGCGCTTGCGTGTCGACACATCGGCTAAAGCGATAGCCAGCCACGTTCGATCGGCCACGCCAGCAACTTGCGATACAGCGCGACCAGTCCGCGCGTCACGCTCGCGCCGGCGAGCCGCCACAGCGGCGCCACCAACAGGAAGGCCACGCCCGCCACGACGACGGCGCCTGCCATGTCGAGCGGAAAGTGAACGCCGACAAAGATGCGCGCCCAGGCGACCGCGAGCCCCGACAGTACAATGAGCAGGCCGTACCGCCGCACGCCGCCGAGCAGCAAGCTCAGTGCGATGCTCGCGAAGATGGTCCCGTGATCGCTGGGGAACGACGGGTCCGGCGCGTGTTCGAGAAACGTATGGCCGATGCCCATCACGAACGGCCGCGGATGCGGCCACGCCAGACCGATGAGCTGATTGATGCCGAGCGCGAGGAACGTCACGCAGCATGCGCGCAGGGCGGTTTCGCGCTGACCTTCGTCGCCGAAGAGCCACATGGCGATCAGGCAGAGCGGCACGAGATAGATGACGTAATCGGCGATTGAACGCGCGAGGTCGATGTGCCACGCGGGTGTCGATGGCGTGGCGTTGATCATCAGAAAGAGCGCCTGGTTGAACGCTTCAAGTGTCTGCATACAGTGTGTTTCTCGATGGACGTCTGCGCCGCTCCGGCGCACTGATGTCGAGCGATGATAACGAGCCAACCTTAGGAAAGGCTTAGGCCGTGTAATCTGTCGATGTGACAAGGCATCATGAACCGATAATCGAAGGAGATGAGAACGTGGTGAAGATCGATCCGGACCGGTTGCTGACCGATCTCAAGCGGCTGCGCAGTTTCGGCGCCACGGGCCCAGGTGTTGTCCGGCTGGCGTTGTCGCCGGTGGATCTGGCGTCGCGCGAATGGCTGGCCGGGCGCATGACGGAGGCGGGACTCGAGGCCGTGATCGACGGCGTGGGGACCGTATTCGGACGCTCGCGCAAAAGCGGCCCCGCGCTCGTGATCGGCTCTCATACCGACACGCAGCCGACCGGCGGCTGGCTCGATGGCGCGATGGGCGTGATCTACGGGCTGGAGATTGCGCGCGCGTTGGCCGAGAACGACGCGACGAGTCACCTCGCCGTGGACGTGGCATCGTGGATCGATGAAGAAGGCACGTTCTCCGGCCTGCTCGGCAGCCGCAGCTTCGTGGGCGATAGCGTCGACGAGTCGATTCGCGACGCCACGAACCGGCAAGGCCAGCGTCTTAACGACGTGCTCGCAACCGCGGGTCTCGCCGGGCGGCCGCGTGCGCGCTTCGAGCCGGGCCGGCAGGTCGCCTATCTCGAGCCGCATATCGAGCAGGGCGGCCGGCTGGAAGCGGCCGGCAAGTCCATCGGGGTCGTCACCACGATCGTCGGGCTGCGCGAATTGCGGCTGCGCTTCACGGGGCAGCGCAACCATGCCGGCACGACGCCCATGGCGATCCGGCGCGACGCGGGCGCGGCGCTGGTCGCCTTTGTCCCGCAGATGAACGAAGCGTTCGCGCAACTCGCGGATGCCGATACCGTCTGGACAGTGGGCCGCATCGACCTCGACCCTGGCTCGCTGAGCGTCGTGCCGGGCGCGGCCGACATGGACCTGCAATTCCGCGATGCGAACGCCGCGCGTTTGCAAGCGATGGAAGTTCGGCTCGCCGAGCTGGTGCGTGACTTCAATGCGCGCGGTTCGGTGAACGTGGAGCTGACGACCATCGACGAACCGATGCAACCGGTGACCATGGACGCGGCGCTCGCGGACCATCTCGCCCGCGCCGCCAACGCGGTGGCGCCCGGCCAATGGATCCGCATGCCGAGCGGTGCCGCGCACGACGCGCAGGTCATCGCCCGCTGCATGCCGGCTTGCATGATGTTCGTGCCGAGCATCGGCGGCGTGAGCCACGATTTCATCGAGGATACGGCCGAGGCGCATATCGTTCTCGGCTGTCAGGTCGCGGCCACGGCTGCCGCGGCGATTCTGGAGGAACAATGGGCGAAACGATCGTGACGAACGTGAGCGAGCCGGGCGATTTTGTCGTGCGCACGATGTCGGCCGAGGACGTCGCATTGGCGGTCGAATGGGCCGCGCAGGAAGGATGGAACCCCGGTCTGCACGATGCCGCCTGTTTTCGTGTGGCTGACCCTGACGGGTTTTTCATCGGCGAATGGCGCGGCGAGCCGGTGGCGTGTCTATCCGCTGTCGCGTACGGCGAGGACTTTGGCTTTATCGGGCTCTATATCGTGAAACAGGCGTTTCGCGGTCGAGGCTTCGGCATGCGTGTCTGGCAGCACGGCATGGACTATTTGCGCAACCGCAATATCGGTCTGGACGGCGTGGTCGCTCAGCAGGCGAACTATAAGAAGTCCGGATTTCAGCTTGCCTATCGCAACATTCGCTTTCAGGGCGTCGCGCAAGAGACCACTCAGGGCGAGCACTATGCAGACATGTTGAATGCTTCGGCGCTGCCCTTCGAATCGTTGAGCGACTACGATCGGCAGTGCTTTCCCGCGGCGCGCGAGCGCTTTCTCGCTGCATGGCTCGCGCAGCCTGGCGCGATGGCGCGAGTCGCGGTGCGCGACGGCCGCGTGGCGGGCTACGGCGTGTTGCGGCGTTGCCTGACGGGTTACAAGATCGGCCCGCTCTTCGCCGATAACGACGAGATTGCCGGTCGTCTGTTCTCTGCGTTGACGTCGAGCATTGCGGGCGAGGTGTTTTTCTTCGATGTGCCGGAGATCAACGTGGATGCCGTTGCGTTGGCCGAACGGCACGGCATGACGAGCGTGTTCGAAACCGCGCGGATGTACACGGAGGAACCGCCCGCTATTTCCATGGAACGCGTGTTCGGCGTGACGTCGTTCGAGCTGGGTTGACCAGAGCGCAGCGTGAAGAGGCTTGTTTGCGCAGCCATTGGCGGTGCCAGTTGCGGACCGCCGATGGCAAACACTATTTCCATTTCGCGCCGAGATTGTCCAGTCCGGCTTTCATCAGGTCTTCCGGCAACATCGCAATGCGCATTTCGCAGTCGGCGTTGAACTTTAGAAACCACGGCTCCGCGAGCGCGGGAATCGACGATGCGCTTTCGACATCCACCACGACCACTGCTCCGCGCGCTCCACTCTGCTCGGTGAAGTAGACGGCCTCCGGTTTTATCTCTTCCAGTATTTTCCCGATCACTTGTCCGGCGGTGCCATCACGCACCATGGTGTTGAACGGTTCGTGCGGGATTCGTATGTTGAGAAGCATGCGCATGTCATCCTCCTGTTGATGCCCAAAAGGGCTTCTTAAGGATAGTTGCTTTATGCGGCCGGCAAAATGATCTATCACGAAGCGTTCAACGCGACGCGGTGAGTCCACTGCCATCGCGGACATGCATCCGGTCAGTTTCCAAACAGCGAGGCTTGCGTGCCGCGGCTCGGCGCATGGCGCGGGGGTTTCGTCTGAGCTTCGGATTTGACCTGAGCCTTGGCCTCGGTCTTTTCTTCGGCCGCGAACATATCCGCTTGCCCGTCCGCTTCCGTTTCGATCGAAGTCTGTCCGGCTTCGAGTGACAGCAGCAGCATCTTGTTCGCCAAACCGCCCGCAAACCCGGTCAAATCACCGGACGCGCCAATCACCCGGTGGCACGGCGCCACGATGGAAATCGGATTTCTGCCGTTCGCCGCGCCGACCGCCCGCACGGCATTGACGTTGCCGATCTGCGTCGCGATTTCCGAGTAGCTGCGCGTCTGGCCGAACGGTATGGTCAACAGCGCGGCCCACACCTGCTTCTGAAAATCCGTTCCCTGGAAGGTGAGCGGAAGGTCGAATTCATGCCGCGTGCCGGCGAAATACTCGTTCAACTGCCGCTCGGTCTCGATCAGCACAGGCCGGTCGTTCGCTTCGACCAACTCCCCGAGGCGCACCCGGTTCGGCTTGTCGTGCTCCCACAGAATGGCGGCGAGGCGGTCGCCGTTTGCAACGAGTTTCAACTGGCCGACTGGCGAGTTCATCAACTTGTAGGCGTATGTCACTTTGCTTGCTCCTGACTGGTTGGAGGCACAGACGCTGCAAGGCGAGTCTGCGAATACACGCGCCAAGCGCGCCGATATCTGACAGTGTGAGCCTCGTACTCTCTGATTGCGCTCCGAAACTTGCTGTCCAATTCCTCGCGGCCGATGACGGCCGGGCGGCTCGTTGTTCTGGACGGGACGATGCATCACTGTACAACCCTTTTCGCGCCAGGCCCGCGACTCAGTAGAATTGATACCTTCGATACGAAGCGCATCGGCAACCGGACCTCTCTTCCACGACTGTGACGACGACACTTGAACAATTGCGGGCCGGCCAACTCGCGGGCACGCGCCGGCTCAAACTGGCCTGCGGCCTGACTGAATTTCCGCGCGAGATTTTCGACCTCGCCGAGACACTGGAAGTTCTCGACCTGTCGGGCAACGCGCTCACGTCGCTGCCCGACGATCTGCCACGGCTCACCAAGCTGCGTATTCTCTTCGGCTCCGACAACCCGTTCACCGAATTGCCGGAAGTGCTGGGACAGTGCTCGCAATTGAGCATGGTCGGCTTCAAGGCCAACCGCATCCGGCGAGTGTGCGGCAATGCGCTGCCGCCGCAATTGCGCTGGTTGATTCTCACTGACAACGAGATCGAAGCGTTGCCTGCCGAAATCGGCGGCTGCACGCAATTGCAAAAGTTGATGCTGGCGGGCAATCGTCTGCGGACGCTTCCCGAGGAATTGGCCGCCTGCTCGCAGCTCGAATTGCTGCGTCTCGCGGCGAATCAGCTCAGTGAACTGCCTGCCTGGCTATTGCGGCTGCCGCGGCTGTCCTGGCTGGCGTATGCGGGCAATCCGTTCAGCGAAGCGCTCGAAGCGGAGGCGTTGATCGACACGCCGACCGCCGCGATTGCGTGGCCTGACTTGAAACTCGAGGCGGTGTTGGGCGAGGGCGCCTCCGGTGTCATCTATCGCGCGGAGCTGGCGGATCAGCACGGCGCATTGCGCCAAGTCGCGGTGAAACTGTTCAAGGGCGCAGTGACGAGTGATGGTTTGCCCGACTGCGAAATGGCAGCCTGCATTCGCGCGGGCGATCATGCGAATCTGATTCCGGTGGCGGGGAAAGTGAAGGATCATCCCTCAGGCACGCACGGTCTCGTGATGGAACTGATCGATCCGCAATTCACCAACCTTGCCGGTCCGCCGAGCCTCGACTCCTGCACGCGCGATATCTACGGCGCCGACACACGCTTCGATTTGGCTGCGGCGTTGGGCATTGCGTACGGGATGGCATCGGCGGCGTGTCATCTGCATGAGCAGGGCATCATGCATGGCGATCTGTACGCTCACAATATCCTGTACGGTGGACAGGGGCGCGCGCTGTTGGGAGATTTCGGCGCCGCGTCTTTCTATGCTTTGGACGATCGCGACATCGGTCTCGCGCTTCAGCGCCTCGAAGTTCGAGCCTATGGTTGTCTGCTCGAAGAGTTGCTCGAACGATGCGTCTGGCCGCACGCGCAGACGAACATCCAGGCGCGCTTGGTGGAGTTGAAGGACAATTGCCTGAGCGAGGCTATCGACAGCCGGCCGTTGTTCGACGAAATCGCAGCGCGTTTACTGGCGCTGAAGGGCGATTGATGAGCGGCAGGCAGAGCCACGGCAGTTTTTCATCCGAGTGCAGCGCAGCGATTCGTCAGCCCGGTCCAGAAGTCCAGAAGGAGAGATTCGATGATGCAGAAGACGCCCCGAAGGACGTCCTCCTGGGGGATGCGCCGCCGCGTGGTGTTTGCCGGCGCGCTGGCCGCGGCCGGCATCAGCGGCGCGGCGGATGCAGCGGTGACGCCGGGCAGCAAGCTCAAGATCGCGCTCGTGCTGAAGTCCCTGAGCGATCCGTTCACGGTGGCGATGGCGAACGCCGCGCAGAACTATCAGCAGCATTACGCATCGCAATTCGATTTGACGGTGCGCGGCACGGCCACCGAAAGTGACACGGCCGGGCAGATCCGCATGGTCGAGGACATGATCAAGGCGAAGATGAACGCGATCGTGATCGCGCCGACCGATTCGAAGGCGCTAACGGCGGTCGTCGCGCGTGCGATCAAGGCGGGCACCATCATGGTCGCGATCGACAATCCGCTCGACGAGGCGTTTCAGGACGCGGCCGGCATTTCCGTGCCGTTCGTCGGTCCGAACAATCGCAAGGGCGCGCAGCAGGTGGGCAATTATCTGGCGCAGCGGCTCAAGGCGGGCGATCAGGTGGGCATCATCGAGGGCAGTTCAGCCGATCGCAATGCACAGCAACGTACGGACGGCTGCAGGGATGCGATGAACGCGGCGGGCATCAATATCGTCGCCGTTCAGGCCGGCGATTGGGAGTATGGGAAGGGCCGCGACGCCGCTTCGAAGATGCTCAGCGAACATCCGCAGATCCGCGGACTGCTGTGCGGCAACGACAATATGGCGATGGGCGCGGTCGACGCGGTCCGCGATGCGGGCAGAACCGGCGGCGTCTACGTCACCGGCTACAACGATATCGATGCGATCAAGCCGTTGATCGCCGATGGCCGCGTGCTCGCCACGATCAATCAGTTTGCCGCGCGGCAAGCTGTGTTCGGCGTCGATGTCGCGTTGAAGGCGGTCACCGAACAGAAGAAGCAGAGTGAATTGTCGAGCGTGATCGAAACACCGCTGCAACTCGTCACGGCCGCGAATCACTGAACGCGAGCCGTCGCATGGCCGGTGCGAGCGTGAGCCGTCTCACTCTCGCATCACGGCTTGCCACTCCGGTTATTCCACTTTGACCTTATGCGGCTTGGTCGCTTTTTCGAGCTTGTTGTACTCGAACTCAGGCACCGACTTCAGCGCATCCTTCGTCGCGCCGGCGAGGAACAGGTTGCCGTCGCGGATCTCGAAGTGATCGACCGGGATCGCCACATAGTGCTTGCCCATGCCGAGGAAGCCGCCCACCGACACAATCGCATACGTCGCCTTACGGTCCGGCGAAATGATCACGTCATAGATGCTGCCGATCTTGTCGTTCAGATCGTTGTAGACCGGCTGGTCGACAAGGGCGCGCCGCACGCTCCAGCCCTTCAGCAGCGCATTGGTTTGCTCGACCGTGCCACCGAGCGGTTGCAGTCCGGCAATCTGCGCGTAGGCGCCTTGTGAGGCGCAGATCGCGGCGAGTGCGGTCGCGCAGATCAGAGTTTTTGCTTTCATTTTCGGCTCCTTGATGACTGTTCAACAGTCAGCTTCGTACGTTGGTATGAGGAAGCACGTGACGTGCCCGGACTCCGGCATGAATCGTCATTCGTGCCTCGCGATCAAGATTCAATTGCTGCGGCAGGGCTGTTTGTCGGCCGCCCGTTAGCCGACAATTCTCCGCTTGTGATATCTGGACGGAGAAAAGGCATGAAATCAACCTGGGCATTGCTGGCCCTGGCTGTCGGCGCATTCGGCATCGGCACCACGGAATTCGCGCCAATGGGTTTGTTGCCGGTGATCGCGAACGGCGTGGGCGTTTCCATTCCGGCCGCGGGCCTGCTGATCAGCGCCTATGCGCTCGGTGTCATGCTGGGCGCGCCATTGATGACGCTCGCCTTCGGCAGGCTGCGCGCGAAGAAAGCGCTGATCGCGCTCATGTCGATCTTCGTCATCGGCAATCTGCTCTCGGCGATGGCGCCGGGCTACTGGACGCTGCTCGCCGCGCGCCTCGTGACGAGCCTGAACCACGGCGCGTTCTTCGGCATCGGCTCGGTGGTCGCGGCGAATCTCGTGCCGCGTGAGAAGCGCGCGAGCGCGGTCGCCACCATGTTCATGGGCCTGACGATCGCCAACATCGGCGGCGTGCCGGCGGCGACCTGGATCGGTCAGCAGATCGGCTGGCGCATGGCGTTCGCCGGCACCGCCGGGCTCGGTGTGCTGGCGATTGCCGCATTGGCCGTCGCGTTGCCTCGAGGCGACGCAGGCAAGATGCCGGACATTCGCCGCGAGTTGCGCGTGCTGGTCCGTCCTGACGTGCTGATGGCGATGGCCACCACGGTCATGGGCGCCGGCGCGATGTTCACGCTTTACACCTATGTGGCGCCGGTGCTCGAGAATATGACGGGCGCCTCCGCCGGTTTCGTCACGATTGCGCTGGTGCTGATCGGCATCGGCTTCACGATCGGCAACGGCCTGGGCGGACGGCTCGCCGACTGGTCGCTCGACGGCAGCACCAAGCTGTTTCTCGGCGCGCTGGCGGTCATCATGGTGGCGCTGCCGTTCGTTCTCACCAGCCACGTGGGGGCGTTGATCGGCATGCTCGTGTGGGGCGCGGCCACGTTCGCGATCGTGCCGCCGGTCCAGATTCGCGTGATGCACGCGGCGGCCGACGCGCCGGGGCTGGCGTCGTCGGTCAATGTGGGGGCGTTCAATCTCGGCAATGCGCTGGGCGCCGCTGCCGGCGGCGCGGTGATTTCGGCGGGATTGGGCTACACGGCCGTACCGATTGCCGGCGCGGTGCTGGCCGCGGCGGGCTTGATACTGGTGTTCGCGGGCCGTGCAGCAAACCGCCGCGCGGTCGAGACCTGCTGAGAGCGAGGCCCAGAACCGGGCGGCGTCCCCGGCGGTATTCGCTGGCGACGCGGCAAGATTCGACCGGCGGGAATTTTACGCAGCGCACGCATGCGCAGCGCACGGCTCTGTACGCCCGGCCACAGAGCGCGCTGCGGCAACCATGCACAATCGAAAGCGATATCCGGGCGGCGCCTGCGGCACACTTGCGCCCTGCGCGCCCGGGCCGCCTGCCGCGCGAACCGATGCACGGTGACGGCGATCACCACCTGCCGCATTGGAGAAGCAATGGGTTGGAAAAGTCTGCTGATCGAAACGCCGGTCTGGTTGATGGCCCGTTTCTACCCGCCACGGTTCGATCCGAATCGTGACACGCCGCGCGAGATTCTGGTGCTGCGTCCGAACGATTTCGGCGAACTGCTTACCACCACGCCGCTCTTCGAGGCGCTGCGCAAACGCTTTCCGACGACGCGCCTGATCGCCGGTGTGGGCAGTTGGGGGCGTCCGATACTCGAGAACAATCCCTTCGTCGACGAGATCGTGGAGATCGACGCGCCCTGGAACAACAAGCTGGTCGAGGACCGCTCGCACGGCAACGTGTTGCGTTTTCTGTGGAAGTCTCCGCAGGTCGCCGCACTGCGCGCGCGGGGCGGCTTTGATGTCGGTATCGACGTGCTCGGCAGCTATATGGGCGCGCTGCTGATGATGCGCACGGGCGTGCGCTATCGCATCGGCGTGCGCGGTTATCGCGGCGGCTGGAGCGGGTGTCAGGCGTTTATCGAATTCGCTGTCCGCCAATGCGGACGCGCGGCGCTCGCGCAGGGCGAACTGCTCGGCGCGACGGCGCTGCCGGAAGCGCGCCCGCAACTGTTCCTGACCGACGTCGAGCGTGCAACAGCCGCGCAAATCTGGAATGCGGGCGGCGTGCCGGGGCGCCGAACCGTGCGGTTGATCGTCGGCGTCGGGGCCGGTGTTCCCACCAAGGCGTGGGACGCACGCCAGGTCGGCGCCGCGCTCGCGCAGATCGCACAGACACTGGAAAAAGCCGGCGACGCGTGCGATATCGTGGTCGTCGGCAGCAAGGCGGATCAGTTGCGCGCAGCCGAGGCGATCGCAGCGGCGGGGCCGGACGTGCCGGTCCGCTCGCTGGCGGGCGAAGTGCCGATGCGCATCATGTTCGCCCTCACCGAAGGGGCCGGCGTCGTGCTGACGAACTCGTCGATGCTGATGCACGTCGCGGCAGCGTTTCGTCGTCCTACCGTCGCGGTGATCGGCGGGAGCGTGACCAAACCCGACCGGCACGACGCCATCTGGGGTTATCCGCCGCCGTATCGCAGCGTGTCGCCCGAGCAGTATGTCGCGGGTGAACACGCACGGAACTGGCCGAGCGTCGAGCGGGTCGCGCAGGCGGTGCTGGAGGCGGTTGGTACGCAACGGGCGCAAGTTGGTGCGGCGGCCTGACGTCGTGCCGCTGGATGCGTTAGGCTCGCAGCACGGACCTCGTACAAGGACGGAGCAATTGCCGTGGACACGACCGATCTCTCCAACCTCTACCGGAATTACATTGCCTGCCTGAACAAACAGGACTGGCCGAATCTCGGCCAGTTCGTCGACGACGACGCGCACTACAACGGTCAGCGCATCGGCTTATCCGGTTATCGCGAGATGCTGGAGAGAGACTTCCGTGAAATTCCGGACCTTCATTTCGACATTCAGTTGTTGATTTCCGATCCGCCTTATATAGCCAGCCGGCTCGGCTTCGTCTGTACGCCAAAGGGCGCGTTCCTCGGCCTCGCCGTCAACGGAAAGCGCGTTTCCTTCACGGAGAACGTGTTCTATCAATTCCGCAATGGAAAGATCGAGCAGGTGTGGTCAGTGATCGATAAGGCGGCCATCGAAGCGCAGCTTGAATCCGACGGCACGGCTTGAACGTTGAGCCATCAGATTAGTTTTGCGGGCTGCGCGTCACATTCAGATTGGTGTCGAAGAACTTCAGCGCCGCATTTCCAATGTACTCGTGCAGTTCGGTGCGATCCACGCCGGGCGCATCGATACACATTTCCGGCCACGTGTCCCGGCCGTACTGATCACATTCGTTGGCGAAGATTTCATGATCGACGAGGCCCGGCATCACATCCAGTTGCGTGTGCGGCGCGTATTTCGCGGCGAACTCGGCATTCTCTTTGGGCGGGGCCTGCGTGTCCCTCGCACCCACGATGATATAAGCGGGCACCTTCAACTGCGCCACGCTTTGCTCGTCCATGCCGAAACCCTGTAAGTCGCCGGGTGCCATCGCGACGACCGCCTTGACGCGGCGGTCGTACACCTTGCGCGCCGGCCCGGCATCGAGCGGCAACTCCTTGCGCAGCGATGCCGGCACCAGCTCGTTGTTCTTCCAGGCCCGCTGATAGGCGAGGTACTTGTCCGGATTGACCATCGCGCCGCCAATCCAGAGCGACGTGAAGCCGCCCTGCGAATGGCCGGCAACGCCGATCCGATCCGGATCGATATGCGGTCCCCAGCGTTTGTCGTTCAGAAGGAAAGTGATGTCCTTGCTGATGTCGACTGGGCGCTGCCAGAGTTTGCTCCGCGTGTACATGATCGTGGCGTCGTAGGTGTTGGCGCGGTAGTGATACAGCGTGGCCACGATATAGCCGCGCGACGCCAGATACTGCGCAAACCAGGCATAGTAAAGTCCATTGCTGCCATGCCCGTGGGAGAACATGACGAGCGGACGCTTTATCCTGTCGGAGACGATATCGGCGTTCTTGTAGAGATGCAGGTTGGTGAAGAAAACCATGCGCGTCGGCATGGCGGAACTGGCAGGCACGGCGGGATAGAACAGCGTGAGCGCGAGGTGTCGGTTGCCTTGCGCCGTGTCGACGTATTCGAGTTGTTTCATCCCGACCGGATAGGGTGCGCCAGGCTGGATGGAGTGCGCAAACGTGATGGCAGACCACATGGCCATGCAGCCGCATAGGATCGCCGATAGCGGACGGACCGATCCACATTTCGTCAGCAGAGCTGTTTTCATTTTTTCCTCTTTCTGACAACCGGATCGATTTGCGTGGTTTCGTGAACTCCGCGTGTTTATCGGGCCGCGGCTGTCGGCGGCGGGGTCTGCACGACGGGCGCGGCAGCTTGCAGGATGTCGTCCCGAACGCGAGTGCGCGGCGGGTAGATGCGTACGCAGTTGATGGTTTGCTTCGTCGTCTTGGCGGCGTCGCCTTCGGACACGAGATGCCGGTCCCAACCCTCCGTGTATACGGCGCCCCAGGGACCGAGATCGAGAATGGTCGTGTACCAGTCGATATGAAGCGGCAGCATCTCGCCGCCGAACAGATCGCAGACGACGTTGTGACCGGCATAGCGTCCCATCGGCCGGCTGTGCTGGCATGACATGACGGATGGACGCGCGCCGTCGATCAACACGCGCGCGCAATCGCCGGCAGCGAATACATGCGCTACGTTTTCCACGCGCATGAACGCATCCACTGGAAGGCGTCCGAGCGGATCGAGTGTCACGGGGATTTGCGCGGTCAGCGCGTTCGCGCGCATGCCGCCGCACCAGATCACCGTGGCCGCTTCAATGCGCCGGCCATTCGTGAGCTCGACGCCGTCGGCGTCCACTGACTGCAAGGACACGCCGGCGAGCATCTCGACGCCGAGGGCATCCATTGCGTGCTCGATGACAGGCTGCGCGCCGCCCATGGCCTGGCCGATCTTCGCCGAGCGATCGGCCAGCACGACATGCACGGCGTCGCGATGCGCGTCGCCCGCGATGCCGCGCAGCCGCACCGGCAGTTCGGCCGCCAGTTCGATTCCGGTCAAACCGGCGCCGACCACCACGGCCGTAAACGCACTCGCCGCACTCGCCGCACTCGCCGCGCTCGCGAGCGACGGCAAGCCGCGCAGATGCGCGGCGAGTTTCGTTGCGCCAGAGAACGTATCGACGTCGAACGCGTGCTCGGTCAAACCGGGAATATCGGGGTGGACGAGTTGGCTGCCCGCCGCGATGACGAGCCGGTCGTAAGCCAGTGTTTGCGTCTGTCCTTGGGTCTGAAGCGTGATGCCGCCGTTCGCCGCATCGATGCCGGATACCGTGCCTTCGACGAGCCGCACGCCGATCGGCTCGAGCACATCGGCTAGCGGCACGCGCGTCTCGTCCAGATTCTGTTCGTAATTCCGCACCCGAATACTGTGGTACGGCGTGCCGTTGATGACGACCACCTCCACCTGATCGGCGGGAACGCGCAGTTCGTCGAGTTTGCGCGCCGCGCCCACCGCGCTCCAGAGTCCGGCGAAGCCTGCGCCGATCACCACGATCCGCTTCAAGACGCTCTCCCAGGGAAATTCGTGCGGACCTTCAAATCCTCGGCGCAGCGGCCGATTCGAGGTCGTGATTGTCTGCGCTGGTAGCTTACTCGTGCCGAAGAGGCCGGTGAAGCCGATCGTCAGTGCTCGTCCGCCAACCCGGCAGATTTGACACGATTACGATAAAATCGCATGCGATGTATAATGCCGTTAGCGAGGCGTTAGCCTCTACCCAACGAGGACGCAGATGAAATCGACCGACCAACCAGCTTCCGCGGATGTGAAGCTCTCCGACTTCCTGTGCTTTGCGGTCTATTCCGCGAACCTGGCGTTCGGCAAGGCATACAAGCGGATTCTCGAAGAGCTTGGGCTCACCTATACGCAATACATCACGATCATTGCGCTGTGGGAGGAGGACAACCAGACCGTCAGCAGTCTGGGCGAGAAACTGTTCCTGGAGTCCAACACGCTCACGCCGATCCTGAAGAAGCTGGAGGCGGCGGGATATGTGGAACGGCAGCGGGACCCCGAAGACGAGCGTCAGGTGCGGGTCGGCTTGACGAAAAGCGGTCGGCGGTTGCGCGAAAAAGGCCTGAACATGGACCTCGTCGAAGCAACCGGCCTCGCGCCGGACGAGTTCTCGAAAGTGCAGAAGGCGATCGTGACGCTGCGCAACAATCTCGTCAAAGCGGTTCAGAACGGGGAATGAGCGGCGGATCACGCGATCCGTGCGCGCATCAAGCGCCTTTCAAAACGAAGAAGCCCGCGAACGATGTCCGCGGGCTTCTTCTTCTTTGCGCCACGGCGTTGCTTCATCGTCGGCGCTTGATTTAACCTTCAGCCGCGCTCGGGCAGCTTCCAGTTCGGGCGGACGAAGTGGCACGTGTATCCGTCGGGAATGCGCTCCAGATAGTCCTGATGTTCCGGCTCGGCTTCCCAGAACGGGCCGGCGGGAACGATCTCGGTGACGACCTTGCCAGGCCAGAGATCCGATGCCTCGACGTCGGCGATGGTGTGCTCGGCCACTCGCTTCTGCTCATCGTCGAGATAGAAGATGGCCGAGCGGTAGCTCATGCCGATGTCGTTGCCCTGGCGGTTCTTCGTCGTCGGATCGTGGATCTGGAAGAAAAACTCCAGGATCTTGCGATAGCTGATCTGGCGCGGGTCGAACACGATTTCGAGCGCCTCTGCGTGCGTGCCGTGGTTGCGGTAAGTGGCGTTGGGCACGTCGCCGCCCGTGTAGCCCACGCGCGTGGACAGCACGCCGGGATAGCGCCGCAGCAGGTCTTGCATGCCCCAGAAGCAGCCGCCGGCCAGGATGGCGGTTTCGGTTTGCGTCGTCATTTCAATCCAATCCTTTTCGTCAGTGGTTGGCTCGCCGTTTTTCGGATGCGGTCCCGCAAGCATGCCAGAGATCGGCACGGCCAGTCGGCCGGCAGGCAAAGCCCTTCGTGCCGACCTGGCATTGGCAAGCTAACCGGCCGCGCTGCGTGCGGCGGCCGGCGGCGCGCTTTAGTGACGTGCGTAAAGATTGTCGTGAAGCGCGACGGCGGCGCGGCTCGCGGACTCGGAGTGGCCGGAGACGACACCGCCATACGCCGCCTGCGAGTTGGCTGCGTCGTCGGCACTCGCCGCGACGGTTTGCGCGCTCTGCCCGCGTTGCGACGCCGGGGCGCCGACCGAAGGGCGATAGAAGGGGGCCGGACCATAGCCGCTGGCGAATGCGGGCGCGGCGGCGGAAGCAGAAAGTGCGACGAGCAATGCAGCAACGAGTTTGGTTTTCATGATGGAACTCCGCTTAAAAGATGTTTGGTAAGAGGTGCGAGCCTTGCCGGATCGCGCCCCGAAAAGCCGATTCAGTGATGGAAAAGGATCAGACCACGTTGACCACGACGTCGATGTTTCCGCGCGTTGCTTTCGAATACGGGCAGATTTCGTGCGCTTCGTGCGCGAGGGCCTCGGCGACTTCGCGTGCCACGCCCGGCACGCTGACGTCGAAGCGGGCCTGGAGGAAGTAGGCGTCGCCGGTCATGCCCAGATCCACCTCGATATCCACCGACAGATCGGCCGGAAGCGTCACCTTTTTCGCCTGAGCCACGAGGCCGATCGCGGAGATGTAACAGGCCGACCAGGCGCCCGCGAACAACTGCTCCGCGGTCGGATGCGCCTGGACGGCCGGGAACGAGATGTCGTCGCCGGCGCCTTTGGCCGTCGACAGATTGAGGTCGACGCGGCCGCCGCGGCCGCTGAACTTCGTGTGGGTTTTGCCGGTGAGCAGGACGGTTTCGATCTTGGTCATGATGAATTCCTTGAAAGAGAGAGGGTGTCTAATCGCTTTAAATCGCATGCGATGCGATCGCATGCGTCGCATAATGAGGGAGAAGTTTGGCCTTGTCAAGCGCATGAGATTAAATCGCATACGATTTTTGATAGCAAAAGCCGCGATTAGTCGATGGCCGTCAGGAAGCGGTTGTCTTAACCGGGTTGGCGAAACAAGCCGCTGACCACGATTTCCGACCGGTCCGCGCCGTTCCGATCAACTAGACTACGGGTAGCCCAATCCGACGCGCCCAACGCCGTGAAGCGAACGACGATCCCGGAGAACGACAAGAAAGAGATCAGCGCCGACGCGCAAAACCGCGCGGCGAGCGATGGCATTCAAGGCGAACCCACGGGCGAGGACGGGCGTGGCGTCCTAAGAAGAGCGACGATTTGGCTTGAGCAGATGGATCCCGGCACGCATCGCCGGATCAAGGGACTGCGGCTTATCACCGCCTACGGCATCGCCGCTGCGCTCGGGACGTTGCAGGACATCACGCATGGTTTGCCCGGCGCGACGCTCGTCGCCTCGCTGGCCGGCAACTTCGCGCTGTGGGCCAGCGTCTCGGAAGCGCGCGTCTCGCGGCCCGAATCCAGCCGCGACCTGGCACTCCTGTGTGCCGCCGCCGTGCTCGGCGCGGCCATGTTCATCGCATTCGCCCCGCTCCTGCAGTCGATCGGCAAATCGGGCCCGGAACTGACGCTCGTCACAGGCGCCTTTCTGGTCGGCTATCTCAAGCGCTTCGGCATTCTGGGTGCGGGAATGGGCTCCCAGATATACATCGGCCAATTGCTGGCTTACAACGTCCATCTGACGACGGTCGATCTGCCGGCGGTCGGAGTGGCGGGACTGATCGCGATTATCGCGTGCATCGTTCCACGGCTGCTCAGCGGCCCGGCGGAGCGTCCCGCCATGACGGTGCTTTCGCCTGTCAACGTGCCGGATCGCTGGATACTTTCCGCTGAACTCATCATGGGCCTGCAGGCGGCAAGCGGCGCGCTGGTCGTCGTTGTCTTGAACGAGACGATCGGACTCAAGGAGTCCGCCTGGGCGATCACGGCAAGCACCTACGTGGTTGCGGGCTCCGCGAGCGGCACGGCGGAACGGGTGCGCCGACGGATCATCGGTACGTTGATCGGCGTTCCGGTGGGTTTAGCCTGCCTGCCGCTCGTCGAGCACGCGCCGCTGCTCGCCTGGGCCGCCGTCGCGGCCGCCATGATCGTCTACGCGATGACGTTGCCCGATCGCTACGACATCGCTTGCGGAGCGTTCGCCTTCACGCTGATCGTGACGCTGGCGATCGGCGGCGTGCACTCCATTTCGATTCTTGGCGCGCGCGCCTGGGAGACGCTCCTCGGCGGCGTGCTTGGACTGCTGGCGGCGAAGTTCATCTTCCCGCTGCGCTTGTGACGGGCCGTTGTGGAGAGCGTCGCGCGACCGTCCGCAAGCCTACGACCCCAGCTTTTCCATCAGGAAGTCGACGAAACTGCGCACGCGCGAGGACAGATGCCGCGCATGCGGATAAAGCAGCACGAACGGCCGCGAGCAACCGCCATAGGGAATGAGCAATTCCTTGAGCGTTCCCTCAGCAAGGTCTTTCTCGACAATGAACCGGTAGGTTTGAAAAATACCCGCACCGTGACGCGCGAGCGTCGCCCCGGCAAGCACGTCGCCCGATGACGTGCAAGCGCCGCTCGTCATCGTCTCGACAACTTCGCCTTCGTATTTGAACAGCCACGGAAGATTGCGGCCGGTGCTCGGCAACGCGTACTGGACACAGTCGTGATGGATCAGGTCGTCCGGCGTTTTCAGCTTGGCGGCGCCACGCAGATAGGCCGGCGAAGCGATGACCACCAGTTCCGCGTCCTCGATCGTGCGCGCGATCAGCCCGGAGTCTCCGGGCGCCGCGCCGCGAATGGCCAGGTCGAAGCCTTCTTCGCCAAAATCGATGTTGCGATTGCTGAGATGCGTTTCCACCGTCACGCCCGGATAGCGCTTGCGAAACTCGGCCAGCAGGGGAAGCACGCGGTAGTGTCCATACGGCGTCGGCATGCTGATGCGCAGCACGCCGGTCGGCGCGGTTTGCTGTCCGGTCGCTTCGCGCTCGGCTTCGGCGAGCTGGGCCAGCGCCAGACGACATTGTTCGAAGTAGCGTCGTCCCGCATCGGTTAGCCGGATCTGTCGGGTGGTCCGCACGAACAATCGCACGCCGAGGCGCTCTTCCAGACGCGCGACCGTACGACTGACGGCGGCCGGCGTGACGCTCGCGGCGTTGGCGGCCTCGGTGAAACTCTCCAGTTCGGCCGCGAGACAGAACAGTTCGATACTGCCCAGAAGGACATCTTCAAATTGACGCTGCATGGTCTCTCGGCGAAGTGCCTGATCGCGCTGTCTTGTCCGGGCAGTATGCCGCCCGGAACGGCCGCAACGCGAACGCAACGGCGGCGCGGCCGCGTTGGATGCGGAACAAGGGTACATACGGAATATCAGGACTATATTGTAGTGAGACTCGATGAGGAAGGGACATGAGCAATCAGACAGACAACCGCGCCTTGCTGCACGTGCTGGGCATCGACAAACCGATCATTCAGGCGCCCATGGCCGGTGTCACGACGCCCGCCCTGGCTGCGGCAGTTTCCAATGCGGGCGGGCTCGGCTCGCTGGGCGTCGGAGCGATGAACGCTGACGGCGCGCGCAAGGTGATCAGGGAGACGCGCGCACTGACGGGCAAGCCGTTCAACATCAACGTGTTCTGCCATCAGCCTGCGCAAGCGGACGCCACGCTCGAGCAGCAATGGTTGAGCTGGCTTGCGCCGCACTTCGAAAAATATGGGGCAACGCCGCCGGCCAAGCTGTCGGAGATCTACACGAGCTTTCTTGCGGATCCCGCCATGCTGGCGGTTTTTCTGGAGGAGAAGCCGGCGATCGTCAGTTTCCACTTCGGCTTGCCTTCCGGCGATGTCATCGCCGAACTGAGGAAGGCGGGCATCAAGCTGCTTGCCAGTGCGACCAATCTGGAGGAAGCGGCGCAGGTCGAAGCGGCCGGCGTCGATGCGATCGTGGCGCAAGGGATCGAGGCCGGCGGGCATCGCGGTGTCTTCGACCCGGATGCATTCGACGACAGGTTGGGCACGTTCGCCCTGACGCGTTTGCTGGTCAGGGAATGCCGGCTGCCGGTGATCGCCGCTGGCGGCATCATGGACGGCGCCGGCATTGCGGCGGCGCTCGCGCTCGGCGCTCAGGCCGCGCAGCTTGGCACGGCCTTTGTGACGTGCCCGGAAACGTCGATCGACGAGGGTTATCGTCGCGCGATGCTCGGCGAGGCGGCTCGCCGCACGACGTTCACGGCGGCGATCTCCGGGCGGCTGGCGAGAAGCATGGCGAACAGCTTCACGGCGCTCGGCGCCGACCCGCATTCACCCAGGCCGGCCGCCTATCCCATTGCCTACGACGCCGGTAAGGCGCTGAATGCGGCAGCGAAGGCGAAAGGCGAGTTCGGCTACGGCGCGCATTGGGCAGGCCAGGCCGCCGCGCTGGCAAGGTCGATGCCCGCGGCGGAACTGATGGCCCAGCTGGAGCGCGAACTGAAGCAGAGCATCGAGCAGCTGCGGCAGTTCGCGAACTAAAAACTGGAAGGCCAACGGGTAGAGCGATCCCCGCCCGACGCTCAACCCGACTTCTGGGCAAGCTGCTTGCGATAGGCCTCGACCGGCAATCCGCCCCAGCCCCAGTTCTCGGTGTCCACTTCTTCGATGACAACGAAGGTCGCTGCGAGCGGCTTGTTCAGCACGTCCAGCAGCACCTGACTGACGCCTGCGATGAGTTGGGCTTTTTCGTCGGCTGTGACAGCATCGTTGCCGGGTTTGGAACCTTCGCGGGTCACCTGAATTGTGACGATAGGCATGGCGTTCTCCGTAATCCTCGGTTGACGTGAAGGCGCCGATCAGCGGCGCCCTGGCGTGATCAGTGGCCCGCGCTCTGGCCGCCGTCGACGTGCAGGATTTCGCCCGTCACGAACGGCGCTGAATCCAGATACAGGACAGCGCCCACGATATCGCTCATTTCGCCCATGTGCCCGACAGGATGCAGCCCGCCGAGCGCCGCATGGGTTTCTTGCGCATGCATGGGCGACTTGATGATGCCCGGCGAGACGGCGTTCGCGCGGATGCCTCTCTTCGCGTATTCGATGGCCAGCGACTTCGTGGCCGCGTTCAGGCCGCCTTTGGTCAGTGAGGCCAGCACCGAGGGTACGCCGTCGATAGCGTGGTCGACGAGACTCGTCGAAATGCTGACCACGTGGCCGCTGCCATTCTTTTCCATCTCGGCAATGGCGAGTTGCGTGATGAAAAAGAAGCCGTTGAGGTTCACGGCGGTGACGTTTGCGTAGTCTTCGGCCGTATAGCTGGTGAAGGGCTTGGCGACGAAAATGCCGGCGTTGTTGACGAGCGTGTCGATGCGGCCAAAGCGGGCGATGGCTTCGGCAATTACGCGCTGCGCGGTGGCCGGGTCGCCGATATCGCCTGCCACGGTCAGGACGTTGGGATCTTCCGAGGGCTTGACCGAACGTGCGGTGGCGACGACGCGGTAGTCGAGCTTGCGAAACGCGTTGACCAGTTCGGCGCCGATGCCTTGCGATGCGCCCGTAACGACGACGACTTTTTGTGACGTGTTCATGGCTAAATCTCCGGATAAGTAACTTGGGATCAAATGCTGATCGGGCCAGCGGCTCCGATGGGTATGAAATCTAGGCCCATCGGCGCCGATCTCGAACACCCGCCATGGACAAACAGTCTTGCGTGCGAGGTACAAATGGGATTTGCGGTGGTTGGGCGCGCGAGGCTTACGCCGCGCCCGGCGTCGCTAGTCGCTGCTGGCGGCGCCAACGCGACTTATTTTTGGCTTTCCGCCGAGGCCATGCGAAAGACCGAGAGGCCTTCCATCGGGTCCAGTGATTCCCGCCAGGGCGCGCGCTTCAGCAAGCGGACCGTGTCTTCGTAACCCGCAAGCCAGCGCCGCTTGATGCCCGCCGACGAAAAATCGATATCCCTGTTCAGGTCATCGTTATCGAATGCCGGTGCGTCGAGTTCCAGCACTCGCATCGTGGTGCCGCAACCCCAGCCGAGGAGATCGCGCACCTGCGGATCGTCGCGTACCTCTTCGGGCAGATGCTGTCCGAGTTCACGAATCACGTGGCGCAAGCGGTGAATCTGCTTCTGTCGATCGAGATGACTTTCCGCGCGGCTCGAATACTGAATGTCGCGCTGCCGGCTCATGACCTGCAAGATCGATTCGGGTTCCGGACCGCTCGAAGGCCATAACTGCACCGAAAAAATCACCGAGTCGCGCCGCGGGCGGTCGTCGAGCACGGCTTCGAGCGGCGTATTCGAATAGATGCCGCCGTCCCAGTACGATTCGCCTTCCAGTTGCACCGCTGGGAAGCCGGGCGGAAAAGCGGCGGAGGCCATCACGTGTTCGACGTCGAGCAGCGCGTCGCGATTGGTGAAGTAGCGCATGCGTCCGCTGCGGACATTGACTGTGCCGACTGTCAGCCGCGTCGCCTTCTGATTCAGGTAGTCGAAATCGACTAGCGAGGACAAGGTTTCGCGCAGCGGTCCGGTTGAATAGAAAGCTGCCTGACCGGAACGGACGCGTGCCTGAATGCCCGCCCAGGATTGCAACTGTGGAGTAAAAAACGACGGCACGCCTTGGGTGACCGTGGCGAGGTCGCGCAGCCAGTTTGCGAGTCCCGGCAGCCAGTTTGCCGCCTCGATGCCATGACGCGCCACGCCGTTCCAGAACTGGGTCAAGCGCGCCATGCGGTTCTCGGGCAGATTACCGGCGATGATCGCGCCATTTATCGCGCCGATCGACGTGCCAATGACCCAGTGCGGTTCGACTTTGCCGTCATGAAGTGCCTGATACACGCCCGCCTGGTACGCGCCGAGGGCGCCGCCGCCCTGAAAGACCAGGACAATCTGGCCGGGAATGTCCGGTGGGGTGTCCGGCCCGCCGGCTGCGCCGGTCTCGTGTTCGACGTGCGTTTCGTTGCCCATGACAAGCCTCCTGGACACCTGCTGCGGTGCCGCTGATTTTGCCACGGTATGGATCCGCACCATCACCGGCAGTGGTGAATTTAGTCAAACCGTGGAGCCGGGTGGCAGGCGCAAACGCGCGGGTGAGCGGAGCGTTTGAGCGGCGCGACGCTTTACGCCTTCGGCAGCCTGGATTTTCTGCTGCGCTCTCGCGGCTTCGGCTCGACGCCCACGCGCGGATCGCGGGCGAGCACCAGCGCCGTCAGCCGTTCGGTGACAGTTTCAAACGCCGGATCGTCTTGCGGTATGTAGAGCCATTTGCCGAGCACGGGATGCGGCCGCAAGGCCGGTATTTCTTCGATCAGCGCGGCGTGTCGGTCGTGTGACGTGCACACCAGCAGGCCATTCCACGGCTTGTCGCGATCCGCGGCGATCAGGCACAAGAGTCCGTCGATATAAGCGGCGTCGCTGCCGAACATCCGCTTGCTGATGTAAGTCGGATCGCGCTCGAACGCGTCGAAGATCCAGATGAGCGAGTTGCGCACGGTTGAGGGCATCGGGCGTGAAGTCCTTGGCGACGTGGGCGATGAGGAGCGAAAAGCATAGCACCGCGACGCCCGGCCGCCCTTCGTCAATCGGTGCAGATCACCGCGGTCAGCAGCAACGGAATGACCGAGTGCACCTTGGCGATGCTTCCGGCCGCGCGCACGCGCGTTTCGACCGACTCGCTCGGCGCGGACAGCACGACGCCGTATAACGGGCCCGCGAGAGCCTGGCCGCGGCCTTTCTTGAACATCCCGTCGTCCGGCTCGTAGCCGAGCACGGCGTAGACGCGAAAGCCGAAGACGGTCATGTCGCTGCCGTGCACGGGACGAAACGCGTTGACGGAGTTCTTGTCGACCCGCATGGGATTGGACTCGATGTACTTGTCGTCGATGAGTTTCGTGATGAACGCGTGGGGACGCGCCTGGCAGTCGAACTGGTCGTCGAGCGCGTAGGCATGCGAGGCCGCCGGGCAGAAGCCGACGCTTGAGACGAGGAGTGCGGCAAGCACTCTGAAAGGACGAGGTTCCATGACTGACGGCCCAAACTGCGGGCGTCGACAGGCTTGAACGCACGCTAGTCATCAGTCTCTCATGGCTGCGTGAACAGCGTACGTGCGTCAGCGAACTTTGGCGGCGTCGTGCATCTGGGGCGGAAGCGCGTCTCGCGCCGCACGCGCGAGCGCGTTCGAGCGGCGCGGGACGTGTGCCCATGCCCGTGCTCATACCCGTGATCAGGCGGCCAATTCCAGCGCCGCTTCACGGCTCGCTTCAGGCGTCCGGTGGAACGGGTAGTCGGTGTAGCCGACAGCCGTGCCGCCGTAGAACGTGTCGCGATCGTAGTCATTCAGCGGCAGTTTGTGGCGAAAACGTTCGGGCAAGTCAGGGTTGGAGATGAAGTAACGACCGAACGCCACCAGGTCGGCGCTGCCTTCGGCAAGAATCGCTTGCGCCGAGTCGGCGTCGAATCCACCGGCCGCGATGATCGTGCCGCGATACGACTGGCGGAACCGGCGCGCGGCGATCGGATTCTGATCCCGGCTTTCGTCGGCTGCGTTGCCCGCTATGCGCGGTTCGATCAGATGGAGGTAGGCGAGATCGAGCTTGTCGAGTTCTTTCACGACATGCGTGAAGAGCGCGACAGGATCGCTATCCGACATGTCGCCGAACGAGCCGCTGGGCCCGATGCGCACGGCCACGCGATCGCTGCCCCAAACGGAGATCGCAGCCTGCGTGACTTCGAGCAGGAAGCGCGCGCGGTTCTCGATCGAACCGCCGTACGCGTCGTTACGCTGGTTGCTGCCGTCATGCAGAAACTGGTCGATGATGTAGCCGTTCGCACCGTGAATTTCGACGCCGTCGAATCCCGCTTCCAAACCGCGCTGTGCTGCCGAGCGAAAGTCTTCGACCAGCGCTACGACTTCGGCTTCGGTGAGCGCGCGATTCGGCGTGCTCGGCACCCAGCCGCTGGCAGTGTAGGCGAGTCCTTCCGATTCGATTTCAGACGGGCCGACAGGCAGTACGCGATCCGGTTGCATATCGCGATGCGACTGGCGGCCCGCATGGAACAACTGCAGGAAAATGCGGCCGCCTTTTGCATGCACGGTCTCAGTGATTGTCTTCCAGCCGGGAATCTGCGCATCCGAGTAGATTCCGGGTGCGCCGAGGCCACATACACGGGAATGGGGTCGGCCCACCAATCGGCAAATGCCGGTTCCAGTGCGCCGCTTTCGAAATGCATCCGGCCGAGAAACGTCAGCGCATGCACGACGCCCAGACCGGACAGGCCCATCGCGAGACAGGCCGTCGAATCGTTCGCGGTCAGCGTGCGCTCGGGCGTCACGTCGACTTTCTCGCCGTTTCTGGTGACCGCGATCGGGAACGCCCGTCCGGTTCGCGCCGCGACCATCTGGATCACCACGTGCCCATGTTCCAGCTCCGAGGGATGCTTGGGGCGGTCATGCCGTTTCCAGTAGTCCGGGGTCGCGCACAGCACCTGGCGCACTTCGCCGAGCCGTCGCGCGACCAGCGACTGGTCGGTGACCTTGCCGGTGCGCACGACGCAATCGATGTTTTCCGCCACGAGATCGAGCGGCCGGTCGCTGACACCGAAGTCGAGCTTGATATCCGGGTAGCGCGCGACGAAATCGGGCAGCGCCGGGATGATGAGGCCGAGCCCGACCGGCACCGGAAAATCGACGCGCAGACGGCCGCGAGGATTGCTCTTCGAGCGCGCCATCACGCCTTCGAGTTCCTGGAGTTCGTTGAGCAGCCGCACGGCACGCTCGTAGTAAGCGGTGCCGTCGGCGGTGGGGCTGACCTTGCGGGTGGTGCGGTTGAGCAGCTTGGTGTCCAACTCCGCTTCGAGCGTTTGAATGAGCCTGGTGACGGTTGGCTTGGGGATGTTCAGGGTCTCGGAGGCTCTCGTGAACGTTCCCGTTTCCACCACGCGCACAAAAGCCTGCATCGCCTGAAATTTGTCCAAGGGCCACCCCTGTTGAATTGGCTCGCTCGAGCCGCACCGGCGGGCGGTGCGATCCGATCATACATCGAGTTCGCCGATCCTTTTATGGCGCTGCGGGCGCTTGCGTCCTGCCGCAAGCGGCTTACTGGAATTCGATATGGCCGAAGTCGAGCGCAACGAGCAAGGGTTCCGGCACCTTCTGCATCGCGCTGTCATAGGCGTAGATACGACGCCGCGTCGGCATCTGGATACCTTGGAACTCGCGATATTCGCTGACATAGTTCGCGCCGGTCGCGCCGCCGAGAATATCGACGGTGTAGTCATGGCGGCGCATCAGTCCATCGGTGCCGAAATGGGTAATCTGCGTACGCGTGTGACTCGCGATGTGTTCGGGAAACGTCACCTTCAGACGGCGCCAGGTTTCGCCGTTCTCATGCCACGGCTCGATCTCCTCGCTTTCGAAACCCGGATAGGTGTAGAGGAAAGGCGAAGTCAGGTAGGTCCAGAGCGCTTCGCTGGCGAAGTACGCCACGTGAAATTTGTCCCACGGCGTCTCGAGCGTCTGACCGGCAAAAGCGGCCTCCGGATGCTCGCGCGTTTCGGTGACCGCGCCGTCGAGCGTTTCCAGCGTCAGGCGCTCAGGCACAAACACGCTGCGCAGATTGGGCGCCGTGAACGGGGTAATGGTCAGCTTCTCAGTATGCGTCGTGAGGTCGATACGCTTGTCGACCAGCAGTCCAGGCTGTTGCTTGACATGCCAGATGGCGCCGTCGACGGACAGTTCGGCGGAGAGTCGCGTGAAGCTATCCCAGCGTTCCATCCCACCATGTGCGTCGACAGCGAATGCCAGGAGATCGTTCATGGGTTCCACCTCGTGAGTTGACGCGGGTAACGGCAGGGTGCTGGCTCGGATATTCTGGAAGCCAAAGTATCCTATCTGACATACGGAATTCGCCGTACGTCAAATGTTCCATCTTTCCGGTCAATCACGCGCGTGCGCGGCTATGCCGGCTATCCGACGCTATGAGGCGCGTTAGCCGCAAGCCGCGTCATCACGCTTCAAGCATGGTTCTGGAACAGCTCATTGAGTTGCGAGCCCGGCGCCGCGCCGGCAAAGCCGTCGAAGCGGCCCTGCGCAAGCGACTGTGCCGCCTGCATGAAGCCACCCCACGCGGCGCGAGCCAACGCCCCTCCGACACTGATGCGCCGCACGCCGAGCGCGGCCACGTCCTGCAGCGTGAACGCCGACGTCGAACCGATCAGCAGATTGACGGGCTTCGGCGCCACGGCGGCGACCACGGCCTCGATCTGCTCGCGCGTCTGGATGCCCGGCGCGTACAGGCAATCGGCGCCGGCCGCGGCATAGGCCTTGAGGCGCGCGATCACGTCGTCGAGATCGGGCGAGCCGGCGAAGAAGTTCTCCGCCCGGCCGACCAGCAGCGTATCGCCGCCGCTTTCGTCGATGGCGCGGCGCGCAGCGCTGATCCGTTCGACGGCGACCTCGATAGGAAAGAGCGGCGCGACGGCGTCGCCCGTGGAGTCTTCGATCGACAGGCCGGCCACGCCGGTTTCGACGGCGAGCCTGACGCTTTCCGCGACCTCGTTCGGCGTGCTGCCGAAGCCGTTCTCGAAGTCCGCGTTGACGGGCAGGTCGGTCGCTTCGACGATCTTACGCAGATGCGCGAGGATCGCCTCGCGCGGCAATGTGTTGTCGGCGTGTCCGGTGGACCAGGCAAAGCCGGAGCTGGTCGTGGCGAGCGCCTGGAAGCCGAGCGTATGCAGATAGCGCGCGCTGCCGGCATCCCACGGATTGGGCAGGACGAAGCAACCGGACGTGTGCAGCGCTTTGAACGCGGCGCGCTTCTCGGCGACGGTGCGGGACATGGCGTATCTCCTGAAAGCGGGCGAGCCTGAACTGCCCGTACTGGTTATGCGACCTCGAGGTCCACGACCGGGAAGTCGGTTTCGGTGTCCGCGGTGAGCGGTTCGTCGACGTGGCGGAGCCGCTTGCGGCGGGTCTCATCATCCGTGAAATTTACTCTTTTGTGTGCGACATACGTATGTTCGGAGAGGTGTCGCTGCTCGCCAGCCTCGCGAGCGCGCCTTTCGACGCGCAATGACAAGGCAGCTCGTTGACGTCCCCGATCGATGTTTACGCAACCGGCGGCCTGGCTTGATGCGCCACAGCCGGGATGCGATGATCCGGTCATCGTCGCTTCCTCTTTCTGTCAGCCCGACGCGAATGCCTAGCTCCACACGCCGCAAAACGAGCATGACCGACATCGCGAAGGCCGCCGGTGTCAGCGAGGCGACCGTCGACCGAGTGCTGAACGGGCGAGGCGGCGTGTCGCGCGCGAAGGAAATGAGCGTGCTCGAATGGGCGCGCAAGCTGAAGATCGACCGCGCGCTCGACTCGGTGTCGGTACGCTGGCTGCGTATCGCGATCCTGTTGCAGCAACCGGTGTCGCCTTACTACGTGTCGTTGAAGCAGGGCTTCGAAGTGGCGCAAAAGACGTTCGAGGGGCAGCGCGTGATCTGCGCGGTCACTTACTTCGACAGCCTCGATCCGGCGCGCGTGGTCGACACCATTCACCGCGCCACGCAGAAGGCCGACGCGCTCGTCATCGTCGCGTATGAGCATCCGGACATTACCGCGGCGCTGCGGCAGATCAGCCGCGCCATTCCGGTCGTGACGCTCGCCAGCGATCTGCCGGGCACGGGGCGGCTCGCCTACGTCGGCGTGGACAACCGCTGCGCGGGACGTGTCGCGGGCGAACTGGTCGGGCGCTTCATCGGCGAGGCGGGCGGTAAGGTGCTCGTGCTGACCGGCATGCATGATTTTCTCGGCCATGAAGAGCGCGAAAGCGGCTTTCGTTCCGTGCTGCGGCGGCGCTTTCCGAACTGCGACATCGTAGAGACCGTGGAGAGCCGCGAGCAGTCGGTGATCACCGAACGGCTCACTCGCGACGCCTTCCGGCGGTATCCCGATTTGCGCGGCATCTACAACATTTCCGTCGGCAACGAAGGCGTGGGCGCGGCGCTCGTGGCGCTCGAGCGCACGCGCTCGACGGTGTTCGTCGGTCACGAACTCAACGAAAGTTCGCGACGGCTGCTGATAGAAGGCACGCTCGACGCCGTGCTCGATCAGAATCCGGCCGGCGAAGCCATGCGTTCCATCGAAATCGTTCTGCGGCACTATCATCGCGATCCGGGCGTTGCCTTGCCGCATCAGATTCCCGTCACCGTGCTATTGCGCGAGAATCTGCCGCTCAGCGACTAGCCTCGCATCGTGCATGCGTGGCTCGCGTGCCGTACTGGCCGGCGCCGACGATGACCATCGCGGGATGGCTTGTCATGACTCGTCCTTGGCGGGAACGCCCAGCAGCACTTCGCCGTTCTCCACACGCACCGGATAAGTTTGCAGATGCACGCACACAGGCGGGCTTTTCGGCTCGCCGGTGGGAATGTGGAAACGCCCCTGATGCAGCGGACATTCGATCTCGCGATTCACGACGAAGCCGTCGGCGAGATGTGCGTGTTCGTGCGTGCACCAGCCGTCGGATGCGAAGAAGCCCTGATCGATCCGGTACACCGCGTAGCTCGCGCCGGCGTGATCGAAGCGAATCACGTCTTCTTCATCGATATCGCCGGTGGCGCAGGCCACCACCCACTTGATGTTGCTGGTTTCGACGGTCACGAAAGTCTCCATGGTTCGATGGGATTCAGGGGCGTTCAAGCGTTCGACTGTGCGGGGAATGCGCCGCACCGGTCATGCGGGCGCGTCCTCGACCGGGATCTTCCGTTCGATCACGTGCGCAGGATCGGAGCGCTGTTTCCACAGCGCGGGCAGCATCTCGCGATACGCCGCAAAAAGACTCGGATAGGCCGCCGGCAACTGGTCCTTGATCGCTTCGTGCAGACGCGGCAACGCGTGGAACGGCACCATCGGCAGCAGATGATGTTCGAGGTGGTAATTCATGTTGAGGTAGAGAAAGCGGAACACCGGATTGATATGCACCGTGCGCGTGTTCAGGCGATGATCCTTCACGTTGACGGCGAGTCCCGCATGTTGCGTGAGGCCGAGCAACTGATGCAGCCAGCCGCCGTAGAAGCGCGGCGTCCAGACGAACATGAGCGGCAGAAAACTGCGCATGGCGATCGCGAGCGCGACCGTGCCCAGCACCACCGCGAGGTAGATGCGGCAGGACCAGATCATCTTGGGTTTCTCGGTGACAGGGAGAAACGCGTCGGTCGCGGCGTCGACACGGCCGAATGCATGCCGTACGACCTTGCCGATTTCCACCGTGCAGCCCATCAGGCCGAGAAAGTCGATGACGATCGGCCAGACTTTGGTTGGCCGTGCGACCTGGATCTCGGGGTCACGCGCCTGGAAGTAGGTGTGCGTGTGGTGCCGCGCGTGGCTCCAGCGCCACCAGTAGGCTTCGCGAATCGTCATGAACGACGACAGGTGATAGAAGAAGTCGTTGGCGCGGCGGCTCTTGAACGGCGTGCCGTGCGCGAGTTCGTGCCAGCGCGCGTCGCTCGACGAATAGATCGTGCCGTAGACGAAGAACGCCGGCACCGCCCACCAGCTTCCCCATGTCATTGCCGCGACGACACCCGACGCGATCAGCAAGGCCAGCCACAGTCCGAAGTTGCGCCAGCCTTCGGCGTCGCTGCGCTTCATCAATTCCTTGAGCGCTGCGCGCGCAATGACGGGCTGATACCACTGCTGGCCGATGCCGTCTTCGAAGGCTGTGTCGGTGACGCGAGGTGCGGCTGTGCTACCGACGCCGGGAGTCGTGGACATGGGGGGTATCTCCAGATGACGGTTCTCTATTTGCGGGCTTCCCGTCAATGCGAAGGGCCAGGCGCGCTTTTCGTTGGGTCAACGATAGAGGAAGGTACGCGCGGATTCACGCTGAAAAATGATGGTTTTCCATCAATGGCCGTGCGCGCCATGGCGGATAAGGCAGTGGTGTAGTTCGAAACGGCCGCGGTGCGATGGACGGCGAAGGCTTTGCCAAGCGGGCAAGCTCGCCGACGCGTTACCTGTCAGGCCGACGCAGTGGCGCCTGCGCGCAGGGACTTCTTCGCCGCTTTAACGAACGCGACGAAATTCGCCACCACGGGATCGTCGCGCGAGGTCTGCCACGCCAGTCCGACTCGCCAGCGGGCGGCGGCATCGCGCAACGGCAGCACCCTTGCGTCGCGTAACAGGTATTGCGCGCGCGAGGGCAGGAACGCCGCGCCGACGCCTGCCGCCACGCCGGCGAGTACCGATTGAATGTCGTCGGCTTGCTGGATCACCTTGGGCACGAAGCCATGTTCACCACACCAGTGGTCGATCTGCGCCGCGAGGCCAGGACCGCGTCCGCGTGACAGCGCGATAAACCCGGGCTCGTTCAATTCCTGCAGATTCGATGGAACGCGTTTCCAGCGCGCGTGCTGCGGTATCGCCAATGCCAGCGCCTCGTCGAGTATCGGCAACGTGGACAAGCCGGCGTCGGCCGGCAAGCGCAGGAAACCGACGTCGAGCTTGCCGGCGAGAAGCCGCCGGGTTTGCTCCGCGGAAGAAAGATCGTTCAGCGTGACGCTGACATTCGGATGGAGCTTGCGAAATTGGGCGATCAGTTGCGGCGCCTCGGTCAAGGTCGAGAGTCCGAGGCCGACGCGTAGATAACCGCGCGTACCGCTGCTCGCTTCGCGCGCACGCGCGAGGATATTGTCCGCGTCGCGCACCAGCGCTTCTGCGTCGGCAAGAAATGCTTCGCCGAAGACCGTCAGTTCCGCGCCGTGCCGGCCGCGCTCGAACAGCCGCGCGCCAAGGCTCGCTTCCAACGCTACGATCTGCTTGCTCAGAGCGGGCTGGCTGACATAGAGCGCTTCGGCGGCGTGCCCGAAGTGGCGGAGTTCGGCGACTGTCAGAAACGCCCGCAGTAGTTTAAGTTCCATTCCACTAAGTGATTGAACGCATAGAATTTTTCATTTTACTTATCGAAGGGGGAGCGGTCCAATGGAGTCGTTCTGTTCCTCCGGTCGTGAAGATGTTCTCCTCCACTGTTCCATCGCTTCGCGTTGCCGCTATGCCGCTCGTTTCACGTCCCGGCGACGCCCCGCATAACGTCGCGCGCATTGCGGATTGCCTGGCGCTTGCCGCTGAGAAAGACATCGGGCTGGTGGTGTTTCCGGAGAGTTGTATCGGCGGCTACGGAGGCATGGCGAAGCTTCATCGCGCCGAACTCGATGCGCTTGCAGAACCGCTCGACGGGCCGTCGATCCGCGCGGTTGCCGATGCGGTCGAACGTTCCGGCGTGGCCGCTGGTGTCGGGATCATCGAGCGTGCCAGCGATGGGCGGTTGTTCAACAGCTACGTGGTGTGCCTGCCGGACGGCGTGCGTCATTGCCATCGCAAACTGCATGCGTTCGGACATCGGCGGATCAGCAGCGGCGACCGGTTCACCGTCTTCGATACGGCGTGGGGCCTTCGCGTCGGCATCCTCATCGGCGGCGACAATTATCTGGTTGAGAACATGCGCATGACGGCGCTCATGGGCGCGACGTTGCTTATTGCGCCGCATCGGAGTGACGGGGGCGTGAACTGTACCGACGATCGCCGAACGCGGTCGGCTTCGATGGGGCAATCGTTGCGCCGCTTGCTGCCGGCGCGAGCCGGAGACAACGGCATGTTCGTCGTCTTCAGCGAAGGCGTGGAGGTCGACGGCCCAGAACAGTCAAGCGGGGCAGGGATGATCATCGATCCATGTGGCCGCGTGCTCGCCGAGAGCAGCGCGCGAGACGAACTCATTTCCGCCGATCTGGACAGAGGCCTGATCGACGCAAGTGCAGGGCAGCAATGGCTGACCACCCGCCGCCCGGAACTCTACGGCTTGCTGACCCGATCCGGCCATCAAGCGGCGGATTTCGAGCCGCGCAGCGTTTCTGCGCGAGGCGCGATCGCGCTCAGCTTCGCGCAGGTTAGCCGCAACCGGCCGATACGCTAGCGTTCGTTCGTCAGGCGACGTTAGCGGAAAATCTCGGCAATCAGGTTCGCCACGGTCCGGATCCGCTCGCTGTCGCGCAGAGCTGGATGCAGCACCATCCACACATCCTGATCGAGCGCCTTGATGTGCTTCTCCACGCAGACCAGATCGCTCGTCGTGTCACCGGCTAGCTGGGCGAGTATGCCGAGCCCCGAGCCGCCCAGCACGCCGTCGAACACGCCCATGCCGTAGCTGCTGCGAAGCGACGGCGCCGGGGCGCCGGGTAGCGCCTTCAGCCATTGCGTCGCCGGATGGTCCGGTTGACGGTCGTCATAGCCGACGAACGACAGCTTGTCCCACTCCTTCTTCACGATCGCCGCCTTGTGGCGCAGATAGTAATCGCGCGAGCCGAACAGCCCAAAGCGGATCCTGCCGATCCGCCGAACGTACAGGTCACCCTCTTCCGGGCACTCGGACCACAGTGCGATGTCCGCCTCGCGCCGCGCAAGGCTATAGGGGCGCCGCGACGTCAGCACTTCGATCGCGAGCCCCGGCAGCCTGTCCTGAAACGAGCCGAGCAGCTTCAGCAGAATGTACGACGGCCATTCGACGGCGTTGATCCGCACCGTGCCATGCGCGGGTGCGCCGCCGTTGACGTCCGCGGCGCGTTCGATCTGGTGCGCCAGGTCTTCCATCTGCTCCGCCCAGGCCAGCACCTTGGCGCCGAACGCCGTCACGGTACAACCCGACGGCACGCGGTCGATGAGCGGTTCGCCCAGCCGTCTTTCAAGTTCGGTAAGGCGGCGCGACAGGGTCGGCGCGCTCAGATCGCACGCCGCGGCGGCCGATCGCATGGTTCCCTCGCGGGCGATCGCCACCAGAATCCGAAGGTCGTCCCAGTCCACGTGTTCCATTTTTGAAACGATAGGTTTTGAAATTTGGCATAGCATAACGCAGTTCGCGAGGATAGGATTGGAGCTGGCCATACTTGCCCGGCATCACGCGACCAGACCTGAGGGATTGAGCAAGTGGTGGCAAGTGCGGCGTTCCTACCCATCACACGACTCAACGGCTCTCAGTAGACCGAACGAGCGATACGGAGACATCAATGATTCGCCATTTCCTACCGGCGCGGCGTCGCGCCATTGCAGCCAGCGCAGCCTTCCTCGCCGTGTCGATTTTGCCGATGCCGGCGGCGTTTGCTCAGGCCGCCCATAAACCGAAAGTCGCGCTTGTCATGAAGTCGCTGGCGAACGAGTTCTTCCTGACCATGGAAACGGGCGCCAAGGATTATCAGAAGCAGAATCCGGCGAAATTCGACCTGGTCACCAACGGCATCAAGGACGAGACGGACACGGCGAACCAGATCCGTATCGTCGAGCAGATGATCGTCTCGAAGGTCGACGCGCTGGTGATCGCGCCGGCTGACTCCAAGGCGCTGGTGCCGGTCCTGAAGAAGGCGGTCGATGCCGGCATCATCGTGGTCAATATCGACAACAAGCTGGACAACGACGTCCTCAAGTCGAAAGACCTGAACATCCCGTTCGTCGGGCCGGATAACGCCAAGGGCGCGCAGAAGGTCGGCGACTACCTGGCTAAGCACCTGAAGTCGGGCGACAACGTCGGCATTATCGAAGGTGTGACGACCACGACCAACGCGCAGCAACGCACTGCCGGCTTCAAGCAGGCCATGGCGTCGGGCGGCATGAAGGTCGTCGCGCTGCAATCGGGCGAGTGGGAAATCGACAAGGGCAACGCCGTGGCGAGCCAGATCCTCAACGCGAACCCGGACGTGAAGGCCTTGCTGTGCGGCAACGACAACATGGCGATCGGCGCCGTGTCGGCCGTGCGCGCGGCCGGTAAGGCCGGCAAGGTGCAGGTGGTCGGCTATGACGACATCAACGCGATCAAGCCGATGCTCAAGGACGGCCGCGTGCTCGCCACCGCCAATCAATACGCCGCCAAACAGGCGGTGTTCGGCATCGACACGGCTCTGAAGGCAATCTCCGAACACAAGAAACAGTCTGAATTGTCCGGCGTCGTCGAAACGCCGGTCGATCTGGTCACCAAGTAAGTTTGGTGCAACGCGTGGCCCGCTCCGTCCAGGGGCCACGCCGACTGTTTTCTGTCCAGCCTGATCATTCTGATGTCCACTCCCATTTCATCTCTTGCTGAAGCCGCGCCCGTGCTGCGCGTGCACGGTATCGGCAAGACCTATGCCGAGCCCGTGCTCGCCGATGTCTCGCTGGAATTGCGCGCGGGCGAAGTGCTGGCGTTGACCGGCGAAAACGGCGCGGGCAAGAGCACCTTGTCCAAAATCATCGGCGGCCTCGTCACGCCGACTACCGGCTCGATGACCCTCGGCGGCGCGGCCTACGCGCCGGCCAGCCGCAAGGACGCCGAGGCGCTCGGCGTGCGCATGGTCATGCAGGAGCTGAATCTGCTGCCCACGCTCTCTGTGGCGGAGAACCTGTTTCTGAACCGCTTGCCGCAGCGCGGCATGTTCGGCTGGATCGACCGGGCCAAGCTGCGTGAGGACGCGCGGCACGCCATGGCGCAAGTCGGCCTCGACGCGATCGATCCCGACACGCTGGTGGGCACGCTGGGTATCGGGCATCAACAGATGGTCGAGATCGCGCGCAATCTGATCGGCGACTGCCGCGTGCTGATTCTCGACGAACCCACTGCGATGCTGACCGCGCGCGAAGTCGACCTGCTGTTCGAGCAGGTCGAGCGGTTGAAAGCGCGCGGCGTGGCGCTGGTGTACATCTCGCACCGGCTGGAAGAATTGAAGCTTATCGCGAAGCACGCTGCCGTGTTGCGCGACGGCCGGCTCGTGCATGTCGACGAGATGGCCAATCTCACTACCGACCGTCTCGTGACTCTGATGGTGGGGCGCGATATCGGCGACAGGATCGATCTCGGCGAGCGGCGCATCGGCGAGGTGGCCTTCAAGGTCAGCGGCATGACGCGCGAGCCGGTGGTGCGCGACGTGTCCTTCGAGGTCAAGGCCGGCGAGATTTTTGGCATCAGCGGGCTGATCGGCGCCGGCCGCACGGAGCTGATGCGGCTGATTTACGGCGCGGACCGCGCGGACGTCGGCACGGTGTCGGTTGGGCGTGAAGGCGGCGCACCCGTGCCCGTGACGATCACGTCGCCGGCGGACGCAGTCGAGCACGGCATCGCGCTGATCACCGAAGATCGCAAGGGCGAGGGACTGCTGCTGACCCAGCCGATTGCCGCCAACATCTCGCTGGGCCACTTGCGTTCGGTGTCGAGCAAGGGCGTGGTGGATGGCCGTCGCGAGGCGGCGCTGGCGCATCGGCAGATCGATGCCATGCGCATCCGCAGCGCCGGGCCGTCGCAGCCGGTGTCGGAATTGTCGGGCGGCAACCAGCAGAAGGTAGTGATCGGCCGGTGGCTCGCGCGCGATTGCACGGTGCTGCTGTTCGACGAACCGACGCGCGGCATCGACGTCGGCGCGAAGTTCGACATCTATGCATTGATGGGCGCACTGGCTCGCGAAGGCCGGGCGCTGGTGGTGGTATCGAGCGATCTGCGCGAATTGATGGCGATTTGCGACCGGATCGCGGTGATGTCGGCGGGCCGCATGACGGGCCTGTTCGAGCGCGGCGAGTGGACTCAGGACGCGCTGCTGGCAGCGGCATTCGCGGGCTACGCGAAACGCGATGACATGCTGCACGAGCCGATCGAACCCGACGCGAAGGCGCCCGACGAAAGAAAATTAGTGGAGTATTGAGCATGACCGTAGAAACCAGCTTGCCTACGCTGAAGAACGAACCACCCAAAAACGCGAAGCCGCTCGGCACACGACTCGGATTCTCGAACTATCTTGGATTGCTCGGCGCACTCCTCGGGATGATCGTGCTGTTCTCGCTGCTGAGCTCGCACTTCCTGACCTACGACACGTTCAGCACGATCGCGAACCAGATCCCCGACCTCGTCGTGATGTCGATCGGCATGACCTTTGTGCTGATCATCGCCGGCATCGATCTGTCGGTCGGCTCGGTGCTGGCGCTCGGCGCCGCGCTCACGAGCGTCGCGGCCTTGCAGTGGCATTGGCCGGCGCTGCCCGCGGCCTTGCTCGGCATGGCGGGCGCGACCCTGACCGGTTGCGTGACCGGCGCGATTACCGTGGCGTGGCGCATTCCGTCGTTCATCGTGTCGCTCGGCGTGCTGGAAGCGGCGCGTGGCCTCGCGTATCAGCTGACCAACTCGCGCACGGCTTATATCGGCGACGCCTTCGATTTTCTCTCCAACCCGGTCGCGTTCGGCATCTCGCCGGCGTTCATCATCGCCATTGTGGTGATGGTCGCCGCGCAGTTCGTGTTGACGCGCACGGTTTTCGGCCGCTATCTGATCGGCATCGGCACGAATGAGGAGGCGGTGCGGCTCGCGGGCGTCAATCCGCGGCCCTACAAAATCGCCGTGTTCGCGATGATGGGCCTGCTGGCCGGCCTGGCTTCCCTGTTTCAGATCTCGCGGCTCGAGGCCGCGGACCCGAATGCCGGGCAGGGCATCGAATTGCAGGTGATCGCGGCGGTGGTGATCGGCGGAACGAGTTTGATGGGCGGGCGCGGTTCGGTGACGAGCACCTTCTTCGGCGTGTTGATCATTTCGGTGCTGGCCGCTGGGCTCGCGCAGATCGGCGCGACCGAGCCGACCAAGCGCATCATTACGGGAGCCGTGATTGTCGTGGCTGTCGTGCTGGATACTTATCGAAGCCGGCGTCGCGCCGCATAATTGGACCATTCGGTGAATGGTTGGAGCTTTGCATGGGACCCGAGTAAGCGCTAACGCGCTAACTCCGGTCGACACAGGAGCGAAAGAAGGTGTCAAAAGAAACGAAGCAGGGCCGGGTGCTGGTTGTGGGCAGCATCAATACAGATCTTGTCGCTCGCGCGCCGCATTTGCCGCGCCCCGGCGAGACGATTGGCGGACATGAGTTCTCGCAGGTTGCCGGCGGCAAGGGCGGGAACCAGGCTGTCGCGGCCGCGCGCATCGGCGCGCGGGTGGCCATGGTCGGATGTGTCGGGAAAGACGCGAACGGCGCTCAACGGGTCAAGGATCTGGAAGCGGAAGGGATCGACTGCAGCGGAGTTGAAGTGCATCCGAGCCAGCCGACCGGCGTTGCCATGGTGACGGTGTCCGACGACGGGCAGAACACGATCGTCGTGGTCGCCGGCAGCAACGGCGAGCTCACGCCTGAGAGCGTAGCTCGCCATGAAGCGGCGATCAAGGCTTGCGACGTCGTGGTGTGCCAACTGGAAACGCCGTGGGATTCCGTTCACGCGACGCTCGCGCTCGCTCGTCGGTTGGGCAAGATCACTGTGTTGAACCCGGCGCCGGCCACGGGGCCGTTGCCGGCGGAATGGCTGCCGCTGGTCGACTACCTCGTGCCGAACGAGGTCGAGGCCGCCATCCTAGCCGGCTTGCCGGTCGAATCGCAAAGCGGCGCGCGGCGCGCCGCCACGGAGTTGCAACAGGGCGGCGCGCGCAATGTGATCGTCACGCTCGGTGCGCAGGGCGCTTATCTATTGGTGGAAGGCGGCGAGGGCATGCATTTCCCCGCACCGCAAGTGCAAGCGGTCGACACGACTGCGGCCGGCGACACTTTTATCGGTGTCTTTGCCGCGCAACTCGCCTCACGGCAGCCACTGGAAGGCGCGATCAGCCTCGCGCAACGCGCGGCGGCGATTTCCGTGACGCGTGCGGGCGCGCAGCCGTCGATACCGACTCGCGCGGAAGTCGAAAGCGCAGCCTGACACGGATGCTGGTTGTGACATGAGGCGGTCCGCATTGCCACTTTCGGTGGCTCGACGTTGATTTATCGGCACCATCTCACGATGGTGTTCCCTTGTTAATCACGCTCTCGAATGGACGAAACATGAAATCACAATGCATAGGCATACTGATGATGTCGTTGGGACTGGCTGCGTGCGGTGGCGGCATATCGACCACTGATCCCCTCGCCAATGCGCCGAAGGTCATCATCGATTCAGACTTCAACACGATGGGCGACGACGGCCAGCTTTTTGCCATGACCACGCAGTTGATGGGGCAGGGCAAGGTCAATCTGCTCGGCCTCACCGTGGTTACCGGCAACGACTGGCTGCTTCAGGAAGAATCGGATGCGCTCAAGGCAGTGGAGCGCATGGGTCTGCAGAACGTCGTGGGTGTGTACGGCGGCGCCGACTATCCATTGCAATACGATGTGGCGAGTATTCGCGCGCAGCAGGGCGCCAATCCGCAAGGCTATTTTGGCGCGTGGAGCCGGCCCGAACCGACGTCGCAGGCTCAGCTCGTTGCGCCGCCGGATGGGTTCGCCGTGTCGACGAAACTGCAGTCGCAGAGCGCTGCGGATTTCATGATCCAGACCATCAAACGTTATCCGAACCAGGTCACCATTCTCGAGGTCGGGCCGCCCACCAACCTTGCCACGGCGATCATGAAGGCGCCGGAGATCGTGCCGCTGATCAAGCGGATCGTCTATATGGGCGGCGCGATGGCCGTGCCGGGCAATGCGAACGCCGTGGGCGAACTCAACTGGTGGTTTGATCCGCTTGCTGTGCGCACCGTGTTGCAGACGTCGATTCCGCAGGCCGTGATTCCGCTCGACGTGACGAATACGGTGCCGCTGACTCAAAGCGTGTATGACCAGATCGTCAATAATCCGAGCAAGCAGACTGCGGTGACGAGGGCGTATGGGATTGCCAATGCGGGGGCGTTCGCGAGTAATACTGATTTGTTTGATACTTTGACGATTGCGTATTTCCTTGATCCTACTTACGCTACGCAGACGAAAAGTGCGTATCTGGATATCGACACTGCGAGCGGTGAAGATCAGGGGCATGTGAAGGTGTATCCGGATCAGCCGGCGGCGGGTGCTTCGCCGCAGAAGATCACGTACGTTACTCTGTTTGATAACAATCGGTTTTTTGGTCTTTATGTTGATTTGCTGACAAGGCCGGTGCCGATTACGTTGCCGTGACGTGGGACGGTGAGTGTTGGGTGGCTGCCTTGGAGAAGTAACGATATTGAGGCGGCATGTCCTCGGTTGGGCTCGACTGAACGAGTTCCACCGAGGTGTTTCTCGGCGCTCGGCTAGTCTCTCGACTTCCGGTGCTGCGGCAAAGCTGTGTTCAATGTGGCGGCTGCAGGTCCATCGGTATGGCGCGCGTTCGACATGATGGCGATTCCGAAGGACGCACCGCACCCTGAGGCGGCACTCGAGTGGATCAACTACATCGAAGACCCGAAGGTGAACGCGGCAATCACCAATGAAGTGTATTACCCGACGGCCAATGTGCCCGCGCGCAAGTTCGTCACGCCTGCCATTGCGCAGGACCTGTCGGTCTATCCGCCGGACGACGTGTTCAAGAAGATGACGTTGATGAAGCCGAAGCCGATTGAAATTCTACGGCTTGAAAACCGGCTGTGGTCACAACTTAAAAATATTCATTGAGTGTGAGGGGCCGGTGGATGCTCGTTCAATTACCCGAGACCAACTTGAGTCCGACAACGCCTGCGAGAATAAGAACAATGCAGAGCACCCTCATCGGCGCAGCGGAGTCGCCCAGCACGACCATGCCCAGTATCGCGGTGCCCGCCGCTCCGATGCCGGTCCAGACCGCGTAGCCTGTCCCCACTGGCAGCGTACGGAGCGAGATTGAAAGAAGAAAGACACTCGACAGGCCGGTGGCGACCGTGAACAGTGCGGGTGTCAATCGCGTGAAACCTTCAGACCACTTCATGCTAAAGGCGAATGCGATCTCAAGAATACCGGCGATACTAAGTAATGCCCATGACATGGGTGACAGATCCGTTCGTTGAATCGCCAGGTGTGGCTGCCGCCGAAGCGGGAGCCACATCCGGCTCGATCCACTGATGTAAATGTGGGCCGGAAAGCTTTAACCCCGGCCACTCCTTGAAGAAGCGAACGCCACCGAATAGACACTGCCATGCGTGAGGCGTCCGCTAATGGGGAACTCAAGCTTTGGAAGCAGCAGCCGGGGGCGTACGGAACGTGATCCCGAATCGATTGAAGGCGTTCATCAATCCGATCGCGTAGGTCAGATCCGCGAGTTCCTTGTCGCTGAATTCTGCGGCCGCGGCTTCATACTCGGCGTCGGGAACGTGGGTTTCGGCCACACGCGTCACCGTTTCCGCCCAGGCGAGCGCGACCCGTTCGCGGGTACTGAAGACTTCACCCGAATCGCGCCACACGGGCACGAGTACGAGCTTGTCGACCGTCACGCCGAGCTTGAGCAGATCGCGGGTGTGCATATCGATGCAAAATGCGCAGCCATTGATTTGCGAAACACGTAGATACACGAGATCGACGAGTTCTTGTGAAAGGCCGGACTTCTGAAGCGTGACGTACACGCCTCCGAAGGCCTTGTAACCTTCCGGCGAGGCTTTGGCGTAGTCGATACGATGGCTCATGACGAATCCCTTTGTTTGATGATTGAGAGACTCTATCGTGATGCATCTTGGCCTATGGTAGAAGAACCATAAACCGTCTTATCAACTAGACCATGATTGTGCCTGTCTTGACGGTTGCCGCCACCGTTAAATCAGCGTCAAAATACGTCTACCGAGATTTTCGGCGCTGCGCTGTGTGTCGATATTCGTGAAGCTGAGAAGTAAGGCCGAAGCTCCGTCAGTGCCGATGGTCCAATCCGTCAACGCTTCCGCGTACAGGCGGTCTTCCCGCATGCGTGCAACGAGCCGGCGATCCGAGCGTCGACCTTGCAATCGCAAGATCAAGTGCATTCCCCCTGGTTGCGAATCGATCCGCATGTGTTTCCCCAGCACGCTTTCCAGGCCCGCAGCCGTTGCCTCCCGACGCTCGGCATAGAGTTTCCGCATCCTCTGGATGTGGCGTGCGAAGTGCCCTTCCTTGATAAAGGCAGTGACGATAGCCTGCGTAAGTTCCGGACTACCGCCCGCAAAAGCCTGAATGATCTGCTCGAACCGCTCGACCTGCGTTTCCGGCACGACAAGATAGGCGAGCCGGATACTCGGAAGAAGTACCTTGCTGAACGTGCCCGCATAGAGAACTCGTCCATCGCGGTCCAGGCTTTTTAAAGCGGGTAGAGGACGGCTGACATACCGGTACTCGCCGTCGTAGTCATCCTCGATGATCCATGCGTTATTCCGAGTGGCCCAGTCCAACAATGCCTGACGGCGGGGCAACGATAAAGACACGGATAGCGGACTCTGATGTGCAGGCGTGACCACCGCCGCGCGCGCCCGTGGCGCCAGCTTGAGTCCGTCGGCGACGACCATGCCGTCCCGGTCTACAGGCACCGGGACCGCTGTGATATTCATATTTCCCAACAGTTCGCGAGTAGGCGGATAGCCAGGATTTTCAAGCCAAACGCGGTCTCCTGCCTTCAGCAGCGCATGAGCAATCAACTCGATCGTATGACGATATCCCGACGTCACGAATATCTGTGAAGGAGAGCAGTTGATGCCGCGCGAAACCTGAAGATAGGCCGCGATCTCGGTACGCAGTTCCGGCAGGCCGTATACAGACGGGTGAACCATGTCCGATGGTTGCATGGCACGTACGCATCGCGCGCCCAGGCGTGCCCAGATTTTTCGCGGAAACGCGTCCAGAGCGGGCAAGCCCATCTGGAACGGCCAGATCGAATCCGGACGAAAACTGGGCGCGGCCATGCTGCTATCGGGCCGTGGCATCGCACTGGCAACGGGCGTTCGCGGTTTGAGGTCGGGCGTCACGATGGTTCCAGCCTGACCACGCGGCTGGATATATCCCTCTGCCGCTAGTAGAGAATAAGCAGCCTCAATAGTGCCTCTTGCCAAACCCAGTTCCTTGGTCAGCGCACGTGCCGAAGGTATTCGATCGCCCGGCTTCAACACCCCGCTGGCGATCGCGGCGCGAAACCGATCGTAGATCTGTCTATAAAACGGGGCGGCCGCTGTCGGATCCAACGGCGAGATGCTGCTGCTCTTGGCGACGGGCATATGGACTGGTCAGCTTTACGGAAGCAGGGAAAAGGGATTACGCCATGATGAACCGGAGTGACCACTCGAAGCAATCTAAAACGGCGGTGAGCGAGCCTGCGGAATTATGGCTCAGTTGATATGTCGATTCATGGACCTTTTTGATCGGCCATGCGGTTTGTAGAATGGTCGCCTGTATCGTGCTTCAGAGTTGCACCGCCTGGTGGGCGGCCTAGAGGCGTCCAGAGTTCGAAGCGACGGAGCTGGAGAGTTCAGACGTTGCGGTCATTGCAACGCCCATGCACAACCTGAGCGTTCCTTCCGAGTTGAAATCGTGGATAGATCACGTGGTCCGAGCCCGTCGAACTTTCAACATGACCACGGATGGAAAAATAGGCACACTACGCGACCGTCTGGTTTTTGTTGCTGTGTCCTCGGGCAGAAAGTTTTCTGGGGAACATGCGCGGCAGCCGGATTTTCTGACTCCCTATCTAAAGCTCATTCTGGGCACCACCGCGCTGCATGATCTGACTTTTTTCTCCGTCGAAGGAACAGGCGCGGGACCGAAAGTTGTCGCCGAGGCGACGCGCAAGACCGATCAAGCGCTGCAAGCGCACGTTGCTTCGCTTTGCCTCCGATCTGAATGCAATCTTTTGCTGTCACCATAAGGGAGTTCACACGCGATATGTCGACACGTTCAATCAAAAGCATCGCCGTGTTTTGTGGATCAAACTACGGCGCTAGCGAAGAATTCGCTGACGGTGCGCGAGCACTCGGTCGGGCTTTGGGAAAAGCGGGAATAACCGTCGTCTATGGCGGAACGACAAAAGGTCTGATGGGCGTTGTCGCCGATGCTGCTCTGGCTGCAGGCGGCAACGTACATGGTGTGATTACCCAAAGCCTGCATCAGCGCGGGCACTCGCATTCGGGTCTGACTCACCACGAAATCGTGCAGACCTTGCGTAGCCGGAAAGAACGAATGGTCGAGCTTGCTGATGCATTCGTCGCCCTGCCAGGAGGCATCGGCACCATTGAAGAACTGATGGAGGTGTGGACGATGAATCAACTCTCGGAGATCGACGAACCGGTGGGTCTATTGAACACTGCCGGGTTCTTCGCAGCATTTCTGGGATTTATCGACCATATGGTCGACACGAAATTCCTGCCGGCGGCGCATCGGCATTCGATTTCCGTGGATGCAGACGCGAGCGCCTTGATAGAAAAACTTCACAACTACGCACGTGTCGACGTGCCCAAGTGGCTGTAACGTCCATTAGGGCCGACCAGGAGCACTATGCGGTCGGCCATCGCCTGGCCGGCACACATCTTCAATCTTCAGCCAGCGCCCACGCGAACCGCCCATGGTTCGTGCGCATACGCGTTTCACGTACGAACTCCAACGTACATGTTCAACCCGCCGATGAATAGATAAGGCGACTCAGTCGACCGCGGCGGGTTGTTGGAATGGAAGGGCGAACTCAGTGTCCGAAGAGGTAGCGATGAAGCTTGCCAACCCATCCCGTAGTGCTGCCGGCGGAAGCCACGGATAAAGCAAGGACGCTTGCAGCGCGTTCAACTTTCCCGCCTGCGGGTCGGAGACGGCGTCCATGCGTTCGATATGAATGTGTAGCTGGACGATCCGATCCGCGTGGCCGGTTTCGTTTCCGAAGCGCCACCGATACACACCTTTCCCGATCCGCAGCGACTCGTTTTCCCTCTGCCGCATGACGACGAGCCACGGCATAGAGCAGACTCGACCTTCGTCCACCTGCGGTTCTGCGCACACATAGTAGGTCCGGCATCGGTCGAAGCGTTCGCCGAAGTCGGCCACCAGCGTTTTGGCGATCGCCGGGGCGCCGAGCACGCGACGGGGAAAATCGATATCGTCGGTTGCAATCGAAAAGGTCAGTTCAGCGTCGGACGAGAAGCATTCGGAGATCAACTCCGGCTGATTCAGATCCTTGGCACGAAGGTAGCATTCAAGCAGTGACCGAACAGACGAAGACGAGAGGGAAGTATTCATAGATCAGCCTCAGATCGAAGTGAGAGGAGCCGGGAGGAACGCTCCGGGCAGGGTGTGCTCACCTTTGAAGTATAATTACCTTCCAAAGGTAAAAGCGCACGCGGCACTCGGAGTGGAGAGGTTATGGCTAAGAGTCAAGAGGAGGTTGTTCTGACGGTAACAAACCCAGCTTGTCTGGTCGACGGCTCGGACGCGGAGTTTCGGCATCTGGTGAATGGGTTGCTGCCTTTCGCGGCGCGCTTACTGTCGGTTCGGGATGGGTTCGGCACGCTGATCGGCCTCACGGGAATTCAGTATTCGTTGCTTATCGCGATCGCCCAGCTTTCGCACGACGAAGTCGTCACGGTCAACCAGTTGGCGGACCACCTGCATTTGAGCGGAGCGTTCATTACCATCGAAACCGGCAAGCTCAAAAAACTGGGCTTGATCGACAAACGCTCCCATCCCGAAGACAAACGCAAGATGCGGCTGACCGTCACCACAGCGGGTTCCAGGCTGCTGAAAGAGCTTGCCACGAAGCAGCAGCACATCAACGACGTGCTGTTCGAAGGCGTGACCAAAACCGAGTTCAAGGTGCTTTGTTCGGTGGTGGATCGGCTGGTCGCCAACGGCGATCGCGCCACGCTCGATCTTTCGCACCTGATCGCGCGGCAGGAAAAGCGGTAGCGATTCGCCCACCGCTGTCCCGCGTAAAGGAGCGAATCGGCACTGAGACCCTTCGCGCCACCCGCTCAATGCGCGGCCCATTGAATCGTGCTCAGATCGATCCCGTCGAGGTGCATGTCCCAAAGCGGACTCAGCGCGCGCAACTTCGCCACGGTGGTCTGCACCTGCAGGATCACCTGATCGACTTCTTCCCCCGTGGTGAACCGTCCCAGCGTGAAGCGGATCGAGCTATGTGCCAATTCATCGCTGCGGCCGAGCGCTCGCAAGACATATGACGGCTCGAGCGAAGCCGACGTGCAGGCCGATCCCGATGAGACCGCGACCCCCTTGATGCCCATGATCAAGGACTCGCCTTCCACGAAATTGAAGCTGACATTCAAGTTGTGCGGAATGCGGTGCATCATGTCGCCGTTGACGTAGACCTCTTTCATCTCCTTCAAGCCTGCCAGCAGCCGATTACGCAAGGCCTCGACGCGGCGGCTCTCGGACACCATCTCTTCCTTTGCGATTCGAAACGCTTCACCCATGCCGACGATCTGATGGGTGGGCAGCGTTCCCGAGCGCATTCCCCGCTCATGGCCGCCGCCGTGCATCTGCGCTTCGATCCGGATGCGCGGCTTGCGGCGCACATACAGGGCACCCACGCCTTTCGGGCCATACACCTTATGAGCCGTCACGGTGAGAAGGTCCACATTCAGCGCGTTCACATCAATGGCAATCTTGCCCGCAGCCTGCACGGCATCGCAATGAAACACGATGCCTTTGGCACGGCACATGGCGCCGATCTCGGCAATGGGCTGCACGACGCCCGTTTCGTTGTTGACCATCATGATCGAGACGAGAACCGTGTCGGGCCGCATCGCATTCTCTAGCGCGCCTAAATCCAGCAGACCGTCCTGCCGGACGTCCAGGTAGGTCACTTCGAAACCCTGTCGTTCCAACTCACGACACGTGTCCAGTACCGCTTTGTGTTCGGTCTTCACCGTCACGATGTGGCGGCCCTTTCCCTTATAGAAATTGGCCGCGCCCTTGATCGCGAGATTGTTGCCTTCGGTCGCACCGGAGGTCCAGACGATTTCACGCGCGTCCGCTCCCAGAAGCTCGGCAACCTGTGTGCGAGCCGTTTCCACGGCGTCGTCCGCTTCCCAGCCGTAACTGTGGCTGCGGGAGGCGGGGTTGCCGAAGCTCTCGTTCAGAAACGGAAGCATGGCTGCAACGACTCTCGGATCAACCGGTGTCGTTGCGCTGTAGTCCATATAAATCGGACGAGATGACTGCTTGGTTTGCATTGTTTCTATTCCAGAAGGCCCGGTCGATTCGTATCGGGTGAATGCCGGCAGTTGCAGCGAACGGAGTGTAGCGCGGAGTCGAGCGACTCCTGGTCAACATCCATCCAGCGAGTAGGGTCGTCGTTTCCATGCCAACTTCACATCGGGGTTTACGATAGCTTGATTAGCTTTATTGAACAGCATGTAATAAAAGCTAAGTAACAAAGCTAATAAACAACGCTTTGTGTGATGAATTCTAACATCGCCCGGTCGGCGGTGCGCCGGAAGGAGGCCGAGATGAGTGAAAGCACTGTGACGTCCAAGGACAACGCGGACCCGCAACGCCAGTTCCGCACGGCGTTGTCGATGTTCGCGACAGGGGTGGCCGTGATCACGGCGCCTAGAAACAATGCGCCGCCTATCGGTATCACCGTGGCGTCGTTCAACTCCGTTTCGCTCGATCCGCCTTTGATTCTGTTTTCTGTCGACCGGCGAAATCTGAGCTTGCCCGACCTGAGCGCGGTCGGCACCTATGCGGTGAACGTGCTCGAGGAAGCCCAGCAGGATTTGTCGAACCGCTTCGCCAAGGCGAACAGCGACAAATGGGGAGGCATGGCCGGCGTTTCGGAAAAGCGCGCTGATGCGGTTCTTCTGCCTAACTCGCTAGCTACTTTCGAATGCGAACCCTATGCGCAGTACGACGGGGGAGATCACGTCATCTTCGTCGGTCGCGTCAAGAAATATCAAACCCGGTCGGAAGGTCGACCGCTCGTCTTCTTCGGCGGCCGGTACCACACGCTCAACGGTGCTCACCAGCCTTCCGCTTGAGCGCATAGCTGCCCCAATTTTTGGAGAACATCATGATCAAGAACGGCACTCAACATATCGCCTCCCTGCGCGATGGACGGCAGGTCTATATCAACGGTCAGGCCGTCGGCGATGTGACGGCGCATCCCGCGTTCCGCAATTCCATTCGTAGCTACGCCAATCTGTACGACTTCCAGGCTCGCCCGGAGAACGTCGAAAAGATGACCTTCGCGTCGCCTGACACCGGGCGTCGCATCAGCAAGATCTGGCAACTGCCGACCTCATATGACGAACTGGTCGAGCGGCGGGCCGCGCTCGAAGCATGGACGGAACTCCATTACGGCTTCATGGGCCGTTCACCGGATCACGTCGCTTCGTGCATCTCGGGCATGTACATGGGCATCGAGGTGTTCGAGCAGTACGACCCGGCGCGCGCCGGCGCCTTGCGCGATTACTACAAGTACGCACGCGACAATGACCTCTTTCTCACCTATGTGATCGTCAATCCACAAGCCAATCAGGCGAAAGCGGCGCACGAGCAGGAAGACAAATATCTGGCCGTCGGTATCGTCGATCAGGACGCGGAAGGCATCACCGTGCGCGGCGCGAAGATGCTCGCCACCAGCGCCATCATGGCGAACGAGGTCTTCTGCAGTTGCATCCAGCCGCTGCGCCCGGGCGACGAGATGTATGCGTTGTCATTCGCCATACCCATGAACGCCAAGGGTATGAAGGTGATGTCGCGCAAATCGTACGAAGAGAACTCGCCTTCGGTTTTCGACAATCCTTTGTCGAGCCGGTACGACGAAAACGACGCGGTGCTGTACTTCGACGATGTCAAAGTGCCGTGGGAGCGCATCTTCGTGGCCGGCGACGTGGCGATGTGCGCGAAGCAATTCCACGCGACGCCCGCCCACAGCTATCAGAACTACCAGTGCCAGGTACGCCTGATGGTCAAGCTGCGCTTCCTCGTCGGTCTCGCGCTGAAGATCACGGAAATCAACGGGACCAACAGCTTCCCGCAGGTCCGCGAAACGTTGGGGCAACTCGCCTCTGAAGCGTCGATGGTGGAAGCGTGGGTCTACGGCATGGAGGCGAAAGGCCACGTGGAAAACGGCTACTTCGTACCGGACCGCAACATGCTTTACGGCTCGCAGGTCGTCACCCAGCAACTGTATTCGAAGGTGCTCAACACGCTGCGCGAACTCGCGGGCGGCGGAATGATCATGCTGCCGTCGAGCATTCGCGACTTCGAGAATCCGGACCTCCTGCGCATCATAGAAAAGACCCAGAAGTCACCTGTCTGCAGCCCCGAGGAACGCGTCAAGTTCTTCAAGCTCGCGTGGGACGCCGTCGGCTCCGAGTTCGCGTCGCGCCACAACCAATACGAACTGTTCTATGCGGGCGCGTCGTTCGTCACGAAGGGCCACGCATTTCGCACGTACGACTGGCCGCGCGCGACGGGCCTCGTCGACGAGATGTTGTCGAGCTACTCGCTCGGCGCCGAACTCGCGACCTTGCAGGCCGCCTGATTTCTCATTGCACCGATTCCAACTCACACAGGAGAGCAGCATGGCAATCAACAAACTTCATGACGAGTTTCACACGCTGGAAATGCAGCAGGGCTGGCAATTGCCGGAAGGCTACGATCCCGCTTCCGGCGCGCAGGAACTGATTCTTTCCGGCTCGCTGGATACGGACAAGAGGAAAGGCAGCCGCACGCGTTTGCTGCGCTTGCCTGCCGGGCTCTTTACGAAAAAGGCCTTTGTGCACGACTACTGGGAAGAAGTGTTTCTGGTGGAAGGTGACCTGACGGTCGGCAACGACGAGGTCGGCCAGGGCGGCACGCCGTTCAAGGGCTACACCTATGCGGTGCGGCCGCCTGGCGCCTACCACGGTCCGTTCAAGTCGGAAAAGGGCTGTGTGCTGCTCGAGATTCACTACTTCGATCCGGCCTGATCATGTTGCCCGCCATCGACGCCCTGCGTATTCAGCTCGCCGATCGCCATCTCGACGCACAGGCGCTGCTCGCCTCATGTGTCGAGAGCATCGAGGCCGATGCGGGTGAGGGCGCGAGAGTCTTCCCGCATGGCATCAGCCCCGCGGCGGCGACGCAGGCGATGACGAGCGATGCGTTGCGGCGATACGGCGTCGCGGGCCCGCTCGCCGGCATCCCGATTTCGGTCAAGGATCTCTTCGATGTACAAGGCGAGATCACCCGGGCGGGGGCACGCGTTCTGCCTGAGCACGCAGCCACGCGCGATGCCGTGGCGATTGGCCGGTTGCGTGCGGCCGGCGCCGTATTCGTGGGCCGCACCAACATGACGGAGTTTGCGTACTCGGGGCTCGGCATCAATCCGCACTACGGGACGCCGGCCAATCCATTCGGTCGCGAGACAGCGCGCATTCCCGGCGGGTCGTCGTCCGGTGCGGCGGTGTCGGTGGCGGACGGCATGGCGGCAGCCGCGATCGGCTCGGACACGGGCGGCTCGTGCCGGATTCCCGCGGCCTTGTGCGGCGTGACCGGTTTCAAGCCCACCGCGTCGCGTATTCCACTGGACGGCGCGGTGCCCTTGTCGTGCAGTTACGACTCGGTCGGATCGATGGCGCCGAGCGTCGCGTGCTGTGCCTCGATCGATTCGGTCATGGCAGGCGAAACGGACGCGCCAACGCCGCCATCTTCGGTACGTGGCTTGCGCCTCGCCGTGCCGGCGAAACCGGTGCTCGACGACATGGACGCGCACGTGGCCAGCGCATTCGAGCGCACGCTCTCCCGACTCGCGGCAGCCGGCGCGATTCTGCGAGAAGTGGAATTCGACAGCTGGAACGCACTCGCCGAGTTGACGCTGCACGGCGGACTGGTAGCGGCCGAAGCGTGGGCGTGGCACGTGAATATGATTTGCAACCAGGCGAATCAGTATGACCCGCGGGTTCTGTCCCGCATCCGTTTCGGCAGCCAGCAAAGCACAGCCGAATATCTCCGCACCAAAGCTCGCCGCTCGCTGCTGTGCAGGCAAGCCGATGTCGAATTGCAGCCATTCGATGCCGTGGTGTGTCCGACCGTGCCCATTATCGCGCCACGCATCGCGGAGCTTGCCGACGAGCGTGTCTATACATCGACAAATCGGCTGCTACTGCGCAATCCGTCGATTGCCAACATGCTCGATCTATGCGCCTTGTCCATTCCATGTCACGAGGCGGGCCGCGCGCCCGTCGGCGTGATGTTGATGGGACGGCACATGAGCGACCGGCGTCTGCTCGCAATCGGCGCGGGTGTCGAAGCGATTCTGCGTCGAACCGGCTGACGTCGCGTGCTGGTCAGCCGTCGGGCACCACGCTCGCTATTCAAATCAAGGAGGAGTCCATGTTCAAACGTCTCGTACTTACCGCGGTGCCAGCCGCGGCGATGCTGTGCGCCGGTCTATCCCATGCCGCCGATCCGGTCATGACCAATGGCGGCGTGGTGAAAATCGGTGTGCTCACCGATATGTCTTCCATCTTCTCCGACATCGGTGGAAAAGGCTCCGTTGTCGCTGCGCAGATGGCGGCGGAGGATTTCGGTGGAAAGGTCAATGGCGTCCCCATCAAAGTGATCAGCGCCGATCATCAGAACAAGACCGATGTGGCCGCCACGGTCGCGCGGGATTGGTTCGATAACCAGCACGTGGACATGGTGGAGGATTTGTTGCCGTCGTCCGTCGCGCTGGCGGTGTCGAACGTGGCGAAGGAAAAGCATCGGATCGCCATTGCAAGCGGCGCCGGAACCACGCGGCTCAGCAATGAAGATTGCTCGCCGTACACGATTCAGTACTCGTACGACACGTATGCGTTCACCACGAGCCTCGTGAAGTCGATGGCGCGCAGCGGCGACAACACCTGGTTCTTTCTGACCGTCGACTATGCGCTCGGCGCGTCGCTGGAAAAGGACGCGACCGCCGCGCTGACGGCATCCGGAGGCAAGGTTGTGGGCAAGGCAAAGCATCCGATCAACTCTTCGGATCTGTCGTCCTATCTGTTGCAGGCGCAGGCATCGAAAGCAAAGGTGATCGGCCTTGCCAACGCCGGCAGCGATACCGTGAATGCGATCAAGACGGCACGCGAGTTCGGTGTGATCGGGCAAGGCAAACAGAAAATCGCGGGCTTGCAGCTATTCATCAGCGACATCAACAGCCTTGGCCTGCAGGCTGCGCAGGGAATGATGCTGACCACGCCCTTCTATTGGGACCGTGACGACGCGAGCCGCGCCTGGTCGCAACGCTTCTTCGCGAGAACCGGGCGCATGCCGACGCTGGTCCAGGCAGGCGTCTATTCATCGACACTGCACTACCTGAAAGCCGTCAAGGCAAGCGGAACCGACGCGGCCGACACGGTCATGGCGCAAATGAGGAAGACCCCGGTCGACGATTTCTTCGCCAGGAACGGCACGATTCGCGCCGACGGCCTGATGGTCCACGACATGTATCTGGCCGAGGTCAAGAGTCCGCAGCAGTCAAAAAAGCCGTGGGACTACTACACGATCAAGCAGGTCATTCCGGCGCAGGAAGCGTTCGCGCCGCTCAGCGCGAGCCGTTGTCCGCTCGTCACCGCGAAATCCAACTGAATCGAATCGCGTGTGGCCGGAGCGCCGAACGGGCACACGCCTACAAGGAGACTGTGATGAAAGAAATCTCGTTTGAGGTCGAGGACTGTCAGGGTTCGTTCGTACGAACGATCTCGATCGATACGCTGGTCATCGCCGGCTGGACTGGCCGCGATACCGTCGCTATGGAAAAACACATTCGCGAGCTGGAAGAGTTGGGCGTCAAGCGGCCCGCCTATACACCCGTCTTTTACCGTGTCGCGGCCGAACGGCTCGAACCGACTCCGAAGATCCAGGCGACAGGCACGCAGAGCAGCGGCGAAGTGGAATTCGTTTTGTTGAAGGATGCTGGCGAAACGTTCGTCGGTATCGCATCCGACCACACCGATCGCGAAGTGGAAACCTACGGCATCACCGTATCGAAGCAGATGTGCGGCAAGCCGTGTTCACGCAAGCTCTGGCGCCTGAGCGAGGTTGCTGGCCATTGGGATGAACTGGTGTTGCGTTCCTACGCGACGATCGACGGCGAGCGCGTGCTGTATCAGCAGGGCAAGGTGACAGCCATGCGCTCGCCGCAGGATCTGCTCGACGAGTTTGCGCGTCGTGACGGCCGGTTCGTGGATGGCACGGCCATGTTGTGCGGCACGCTCGCCGCGTTCGGTGGCATCAGGCCGGCCGAGCGCTTCGACATCGAACTCGAAGATCCGATCCTGCGGCGCTCGTTGACCCATAGCTATGCAATCGAGACGCTCCCCGTGGTCGGCTGAAGCCGTCTTTTTACAACGCACGCGTCCAAGGGACGAGGAGAGCGGGTATGGCGCACACCGACCTGATTCTTGAAACCAGCAGCCTCACCAAGTCGTTCAACGGCTTCACGGCTGTCAACGCCGTCGATTTGCGCGTCCGGCGCGGCACGATTCACGCGCTGATCGGGCCGAACGGCGCGGGCAAGACGACCTGCTTCAACCTGCTGACCAAGTTTCTGACGCCGACATCAGGACAGATTTTCTTCGACGGCAAGGAGATCACGCGCGCGGCGCCTGCGTCGATTGCCCGACGCGGGGTGATTCGATCGTTCCAGATCTCCGCGGTATTTCCGCATCTGAGCCCGGTGGAGAACGTGTGTATCGGACTGCAACGCGCGCTCGGCGTGTCGTTCCGTTTCTGGATGAGTAGCGCGGTTCTCGGCCGGCTTAGGAAACACGCGCTGGAATTGCTCGATGAAGTGGGCCTCGCCGCATTTGCCGACGTCAAAACCGCTGAGCTGTCGTACGGCCACAAGCGAGCGCTCGAAATTGCCACGACGCTCGCGATGGACCCGGTTCTGATGTTGCTCGACGAACCGACGCAAGGCATGGGGCATGAGGATGTCGATCGAGTCACGGCGCTGATCAAGAAGGTATCGACCGGTCGAACGATTTTGATGGTCGAGCACAACATGAAAATCATTTCCAGCATCTCGGACACGATCACTGTGCTGCAGCGCGGGGAGATCCTGGCGGAAGGCGCATACGAAGCCGTCGCCGCCGACCCTCGGGTACGGGAAGCCTACATGGGGACCGAAAATGGATCGCTTGAACACTGAACGCCTGAAGAGTCCGGCACCGTCCGGCAACCAGAAAGCGCCTGCCGATGTTCTGAATATCAAGGGACTGCATGCGTGGTACGGGGAATCGCACATTCTGCATGGCGTCGAGGTTCGCGCCGCACGTGGCGAGGTGGTCACGTTGTTGGGACGCAATGGCTCCGGGCGCAGCACGACGCTCAAATCCATCATGGGTCTCACCGACGCACGGCGAGGTTCGATTTGCGTGAACGGCCGGGAAACGATCGGGATGCCGCCGCAAGGTGTCGCGCGATTAGGAGTGGGTTATTGCCCGGAGGAACGCGGCATCTTCGCGGGCTTGTCGTGCGAAGAAAACCTGCTGCTGCCGCCGCGACTGCCGGTGTCGAATGCGACCGGCATGTCGCTCGAAGAGATCTACGAGATTTTTCCAAACCTCGCGGAGCGCAGAGCGAGTCAGGGCACGCGCCTGTCGGGCGGCGAGCAGCAGATGCTCGCGATTGCGCGGATTCTGCGCACAGGAGCCAACCTGCTGCTACTCGACGAAATCTCGGAGGGGCTCGCGCCCGTGATCGTCCAGACGCTCGCGCGGGTCATCACGCTTCTCAAGTCGCGCGGCTTTACGGTGTTGCTAGTCGAACAGAACTTCCGGTTTGCCGCGCCGCTCGCCGATCGCTTTTACGTGATGGAGCACGGGCAGATCGTCGAAACATTCGACGCAAGCCTTCTAGCCGCAAAGACGGGCGTGCTTCAGGATCTGCTCAACGTTTGAAAAGGAAGATCATCGTGGAAATCTTTGGTATTCCGCTTACGGCGTTCTCCAGCCAACTGGTCCTCGGTCTCATGAACGGCTGCTTCTATGCCGTCTTGAGCCTGGGCTTGTCCGTCATTTTCGGGCTTCTGAACGTCATCAATTTCACGCACGGCGCGTTCTTCATGCTCGGTGCGCTATTGGCATGGATGGGCACGAACTATCTGGGACTCGGCTATTGGCCGATGCTCATCGCCGCACCATTCGCGGCCGGCGCGTTAGGGGCGCTCGTCGAGCGGACCATGCTGCGCCGGATCTACAAGCTCGATCATCTGTACGGTCTGCTGCTCACGTTGGGCCTGACGCTGATCATAGAAGGGCTGTGCCGGTCTTTCTATGGCGCATCGGGCATGTCTTATTCCGCGCCCGAAGCGTTGATGCAAGGCATGCAGCTCGGTTTCATGGTGCTGCCCGCGTATCGGGGATGGGTGGTGGTGGCGTCGTTGCTCGTGTGTGCCGGAGTCTGGTGGACGATCGAGCGGACCAACCTCGGCGCGCTGCTGCGCGCGGCGACAGAGAACCCGAAGCTAGTGGCGGCATTCGGCGTCAATGTGCCGGCCATGGTTACGTTGACTTATAGCAGCGGGGTGGCACTTGCCGCGCTGGCCGGCGTGCTCGCCGCACCCGTCATGCAGGTGTCGCCGCTGATGGGCCAGAGCGTGATCATCACCGTGTTCGCGATCGTCGTGATTGGCGGGATGGGATCGATCGCGGGGTCGGTCATTACCAGTCTGTGCCTTGGCCTGATCGAAGGGCTGACCAAGATGTTTTATCCGGAAGGGTCGGCGACAGTCGTATTCGTGATCATGGCGCTCGTGCTGCTCGTGCGCCCAAGCGGTCTTTTTGGCAATTCGAAGTGAGGCACATCATGCGAAACTGGATTGTAGGGGCTCTCGTATTGGGCTGTTTGGCCGTCGCTCCGTGGCTGGGTGCGTACCCGGTGTTCTTGATGAAGCTGATGTGTTTCGCCCTGTTCGCGTGCTCGCTGGATTTGCTGCTCGGTTACGTCGGCTTGCTGTCGTTCGGGCACGCGGCGTTCTTCGGCGGGGCCGCCTTCATCGCGGGCAGCGCCATGCGGGATCACGGCTACTCGCCGGAAGTGGCACTGCTTTTCGGTACCGGCGTGGGCGCGGCGCTCGGACTGATATTCGGGCTCTTCGCCATTCGGCGCAAGGGAATCTATTTTGCAATGGTGACGCTGGCGTTTGCCCAGATGCTGTTCTTTTTCTGCGTCCAGGCGCCGTTTACGGGCGGTGAAGATGGCTTGCAAGGTGTGCCGCGCGGGCGTCTGTTCGGCGTGCTTCCGCTCGAGAATGATCTAACGCTGTATTTCGTGATCCTGTCGATTACGACGGTCGTCTTCCTCTTTCTTGGCCGCGTCATTCATTCTCCGTTTGGCAGAATCCTCACGGCGTTGAGAGAGAACGAAGCACGGACGATTTCCCTTGGTTACGATGTGGACCGCTTCAAGCTTCTCGCGTTCGTACTATCAGCGGCAATGGCGGGGCTTGCCGGTGCGATGAAGACGCTGGTGCTGGGTTTTGCGACTCTCTCGGATGTGCATTGGACGCTATCCGGCACGGTCATTCTAATGACGCTGATCGGCGGGCTTGGAACGCGGCTGGGTCCGGTGGTGGGGGCGGTGATCGTCGTCGTGCTGGAATCCAGGTTGGCGGCGTTCGGCGGCTGGCTGGCCGATGTGACGCAGATCGCGTGGTTTCAGGGGTTGGGCGAGTCGGTCAGTTTGCTGACCGGCGTGATGTTCGTAGCCTGCGTCTTGCTGTTCAGACGCGGCATCGTCGGGGAATGCGCGCAATGGATGGAGCGGCGCGGGCGCATGCGAGCCCGCGGTCTCGAACGTCCGGCTCAGCACGAAGCGGTGCGGGCCGGGCTGGCCGAAGGGCAGGGCGGGTAAGCCGGGCTCCCTCATTCAGCGCTAATTCTGGGCGCGCAATATGTTCTCGTGGTTGGCAATCGTCGTGGAAAAGATCGATGCCGCGGTGACTTCGCCGCATCGAACTGCCGCCGTTAATTTGCGGACGGCGCCGGGATCGACCTGGCAAGCGACGTTGCAAGAGCCCGAGCCGTATCCCATACCCAGAATGAAGCTGCAACTTTGAAGGAGCATTACCATGAACAAGTTTTTCCGCACCACACTGCTCGCCGCCATGATCGCTTTGCCGACTGCGGCGTTCGCACAACCTGTCACCCAGGTCGATGAAATGCAGGTCGAGATGGTGGCCTACGAAGTCGTCGGTGTCGATTCACCGCCGATGTCGACGCATACCACTCCGGCTATCGGTAACCACGGCGCGCATGCCGGCGCAATTCCAGCCGAACTGCTGCGTCCAAACTCGAACGTGGGCTTGAATTCGATTTACCTCCGTCACTAAACAATGACCCAGACAGAAAAACGCAACCGGCGATTACGCTCGACACATGTCGGGTAGTAATCGCCGGTTCAACGCTTGCGAGTCGTCAACTGGACTCGGTGTCTAACCGGGCCTATGGCGATATCGAATGCCGACCGTACTGGGCTTCCCTGTTTCCGGCAATGTGCGCGGGCACGGACCGACCTTCGCAGTCCTCCCGCGTTTCACGCTCAGCTATTGCATTTCGGTGCCGCCGTCGAGGCGGGTCAATCGGCCCGTACTCGGGACGCGTCGCGCGAATAAAACGCGAACGGTTGATGGTTCATCTCGATCATTCGCATGCGGTTTTCGAGGTCGGCGAAATCGACCGCTTCGGCCAGAAACGCGTCGCGTTGGCGGTCTCGTGAGTCGAAGAAGAGTGAACCCAGGCCCTTGGCAAATTTTTCAAACATGACGTGCTCCGTTCGTTAGTACGACGAGCGTGATGAATGAATGGCCTTGAAATGAAGCGCTGCCCGTCGATGAACATCATCGTAGGCGCGAAGAATGAGTCGCAAATGAGCGGTGAACGATGGCGATGAACGCCGGGTGATGTTATGCGCCGAGCAGGTAGAGCCGCAAGATCGCTCCACGCTGTTTCCGGCAACCGGGTACGCCGCCCATCAAGCAGCATCGGCCGGTTCAATTGGAAAACTGACCGTGGCAACGATGCCGGACTGTCCATCGTTGCGGTTGCGGAGCGTCACCGTCCCGCCATACCGTGTGACAATCGCCTTCACAATCGAGAGCCCGAGCCCACTGCCTTCAATGTCCGTATTGGCGCGAAAGAAACGATCGAACACGCGGGGCAGCAGGGTTTCGTCGATGCCGGGACCGGTGTCCGTCACTTCGACATCCACCATTCCGTTCTGCACGCGGGTCGACAAATCGATCGTGCCGCCGTCGGGCGTATAGCGAACCGCATTGCTGACGAGGTTCTTGATCACGGTGCCGACGTCGAGTTCGATTGCGCGCACGTTGGCGCTGACCATTTCGTCCGCGCCGATATCGATGCCGCGCTGCATGGCGATCGGCAACACGTCGGCAATGGCGTTGACGACGGCGGCCGCGACATCGACGCTGACCATCGCCCGTGTCAGAGATTGGCCGACGGGTGGCGCGTCCGCGCGCGCGAGCCGCAACAACTGCGAAATCAGATTGCTGCTTCGCGTGATCCCGCCTTGAAGCGCGCGAAACCGTTCCTGATTGCTGGGCATGATGTCGCGTTGCAGATTATCAGCCTGCAATTGCAGAGCGGTGAGCGGTGTTCGCAACTCGTGCGCCGCATCGGAAATGAATTTGCGCTCACTCTCGACGGAGCGGGCAAGCCGCTCGATCATCAGATTGATCGAGCGGATGAACGGCAGCAGTTCGGTGGGCACACCCGTGAGCGGCAACGCTTGCAGATGGTTCACGTCGATAACGCGGACCTCGTTGCCGAGCCGATTCAGCTCCCGCAACGAACGACTCACGACAAAGATCACCGCGGCCCAGACGAGCGGGATCAACACGACGATTGGCCATAGGGTCTTGGTCGCGGCGGCCTCCTCGATCTCATGACGTACTGACAGGCGCTGCGCGACCTGGACAGTCTGAGCGCCGTCACGCGCCGTATAGATCCGCCACCGTTCGCCATTGACCACCGGCGACGTGAAACCGGTGGCCGCATCGCGCGGCAGGAGCAGCGACGGCTCGGTGGATCGTACGGGCTGTGTTTCGCCTTCTTTCCAGATGACGATGAAAATATCGCGGGCGTCTTGCGACCCGCGCGCCGGAACCGTCGGGATGCCGTCGCCGAAGCCGACTCGCAAACGGGATGCGACCTGTTCCATGCGCAGATCGAGCACCGCGCTCATGCCTGCCACGCAGAACTGGTAGGAGCTCACGCCCTGCAAAATGGCGAACAGGCTCACCACGGCGCCGATTGCGATAACGAGTTGGTTGCGGAGCGATTTGAGCATGGATGTGAACGTCAGAAGGAACGAGTGGCGAGGCCGCGAGAGGAAGCACGCGTTCCCGTTATTGGCTTTAGCATGAGCGTTGCTTCATCGCGTCGTGAGCCTTCGAGTTCATTTTCGGCCTTTGCCCGCGGGCTCGGCGGGAACGATCTGGACGTGCTCGATCGCGGCTTCCACCAGATCCTCGGCGCTCCGTATGCCGTCGGCGGATGCGGCCAGCGCATTCAGGCGTCCATCGATTAGAAGCAAGGCAAGTCCGTGAACGTAGGCCCAGCCCGCAGTCATGGCGATGGCCTGAGCCGCAGTGGTTCGGCCGAATGAGGATCTATCCTCCTCCGTGCGTTCGGCGGGCGCGCTGAATACGCCGGCCAGGGCGCGCGCCGACACTTGCCGCGCCTGCGCAAGAGCAGGGCGCGCCGCGTCGAGCATTTCGTTGCGCGACATGAGGTGCAGCAAATCCGGATTGGCGACCGCGAAGCTGACATAGCCGCGGGCGATGGCTTTGCGCCGCGCCTGGCCCGCTTCGATACCGTCCGCCTGCTCCGCCATGGAAGCGGCGAGCCGCCGGTGTCCGCTGGCGGCAAGTTCGCTCAGCACCCCAGCCGTGTCGCCGAAATGATGCTGGGGCGCCGTATGCGATACGCCGGCCTCGCGCGCGATAGCGCGCAATGTCAGACCGCGAATGCCGTCGCGCCGCAGTACGACCTCCGCCGCTTCAAGCAACGCGTGGGGCAGCGCGCCGTGATGATAGGGCTTGTCGCGTGACGAGTGATCGGCTGGGGCAGTAGTTTTTGGAGACGCGGACGCTTTGCGGCGTGACGTTGCTTCTTTCATGGTTGTTGGTCGCGAGCAGTATTTTTACAGTGAAAAGATATATTGGCCGACTGAAAGGGGAAAGTCAAAATCTTCGCGCTGAAAATATCGACCCATACGTCGCGGACTACATACCGTTCAGCCTATGCAGCCGGTATCCGTTGATCAGGCCGACGTCGTAAGCGCTCTCCAGCGCGCGAGCAATATCTTCAGCGCGGACGACGACAAAGCGCGCGTCCTGCCTTTGTACTGGCGAAGCGAGGGGCTCGATGCCCAAACAATCGATCGCTATTTCACTTAAGGTGTCTAAACGTTCATCGCCAAGCGTATTCATACAGGTGGCTGTCATCAAATGGATTCCTTGTTTGCGCAGCAGGCTGCGCCACTAGGGTGATCCGGAATTTCAGTAGTGCCACTGATCGAATCACCGTGCTGGTCACGTCGGGCGTAAAATCTTTACAGCGGTAAGATTATCGTCCCCTGGCGCGACGCCGGTCAAGTCATCTTTGCACTGTAAAAATATATGGGAACGGATTGTCGTTAAAACTGGCTCGCTGATCCCGATGCGGATGTTTGCGTTCATTGACGTCGGTGTGCAGGCGTTCGAACTGCCGCGGTCGTTGCAATTGCACCGATTTTCACAAGGCGCTGTGCTTTTCCCATCCGGCCGGCATCGCGATGTTTGACGACGTGCCGGCGCGTCTCGCCGGCCACACCGACCAGCAGCAGGAAGATCGAACCGGTGGCCGCGGCACTCGCGCTCGCCACCGAGATATCTATGAGCCATTCAAGCACGTCGGCCATGGGTCATCCCCGTCGTTACCATGACGATGAGGGTATCGGGCTTGAATTAGCGATGAATTAGCAGGGCTTCAGGCTAACGTAAGCTTCGCGGCCGACGGTCGGTGCAACGCGACACCAAGCTGAGCGCCGCTAGACGGCCTGGACCATTGCCGGCCAACCTGGTAGCATCACGCGCAGAGACGCCGTGGATAGTCGGCGGCCCTGCAACTCGCTGGACATCTAGATAGACTGGTTATGGAAAAGAAACGATCGCGGATTCGCCGGGAAGCGCTGTGCCCGCCGATTGGCGCGCTGCTGCGCTACCAGGCGCGCATCGTGCGCGTTGTCACCGAAGCGCGCGGCCAGCGAGCGATGATCGAATCGCTCGACACCACGGGCCGCACCTTTGTCAGCACCGTGAAATGGAACAGCCTGCGCGAGCTCGGCGCTCAACTGTTCTGATATTGAAGGCCAACGCATCGGCCTGAAATCGGCGACAAATCAAATAGTGGGAAGCAGGCAAGCGACGCATTCAGGAGTCTCATCCTATTAGGGAATGCCTAACCTTGAGCCGGCGAGGTCCAGCGTCGTAAAATCGTGGCACATCGATTTGAGGGCCCAGCAATGCGTCTGGCTTCTCGTTGCGATTTCAACCGCGCTTTGCACCGTCCGTCTTTGCACTGCGATACCCGGCGGCGCCCGGCGCAGCGGGGTTCCACGTTTTTTCGATCCGCTCCTCGCAATGAGGCCAGCGGCGCTCGCGGATTTGTCGTTCGATCCGCATCATGACCCCGCTCATTTCCGTCAAACGGCTCAGCAAGCGCTTTCCCGGCGTGAGGGCGCTTCACGAAGTCCAGTTCGAGCTCATGACGGGCGAAGTCCACGCGCTAATGGGCGAGAACGGCGCCGGCAAGTCGACGCTGATGAAAATCCTCGCCGGCGTGTACACGCGGGATACCGGCGAAATCATCTATGACGGCCAGCCGGTCGATTTCCAGAGCCCGCGCGAGGCGCAGGCCGTGGGCGTCGGCATCATTCATCAGGAACTCCAGCTGATGAACCATCTGACCGTCGCGCAGAACATGTTCATCGGCCGCGAGCCACGCGGGCGACTCGGACTGTTCCTCGACGAAGACAAGCTCAACGCGCAGGCGCACGACATTCTAGCCCGCATGCACGTGAGTCTCGACCCGCGCGCGGTGGTCAGCACGCTGACCGTCGCAAAGCAGCAGATGGTCGAGATCGCCAAGGCTTTGTCCTACGACTCGCGCGTCCTGATCATGGACGAACCGACCTCGGCGCTCAACGACGCCGAAATCGCCGAGCTGTTCCGCATCATCCGCGAGCTGAAGAGCCGGGGCGTGGGGATCGTCTATATCTCGCACAAGATGGATGAGTTGAAGCAGATTGCCGACCGCGTCACCGTGTTGCGCGACGGTGAATATGTGGCAACGGTCGAGGCGAAAGACACCAGCGTGCAGGCGATCATCGGCATGATGGTCGGGCGCACCTTGACCGACACCGCGCCTTCCCAACACATCGCCAACCAGGGCGAGGTCGCACTCGAAGTCACCAATCTGAACGCCGGCCCGCTGGTCAGAGACGTGAGCTTTGCGCTGCGCAAGGGCGAGATACTGGGTTTTGCGGGCTTGATGGGCGCCGGTCGTACCGAAGTCGCCCGCGCCGTGTTCGGCGCCGATCCGATCGAATCGGGCGAGATCGTCGTGAAAGGCGTGAAAGCGACGATCAGGAATCCGAGCGATGCGGTGGCGCGCGGTATCGGCTATCTGTCTGAAGACCGCAAGCGCTTCGGCCTCGCGACCGGAATGAGCGTCGAATCGAACATCGTGATGTCCAACTTGCGCAAATTCCTGTCGCTGAACTTTTTCCTGCGCCGTACGCAGATACGCCGGACCGCCGCGCATTTCATCAATCTGCTCGCCATTCGCACGCCTTCCGCGACGCAGGAGGTGCGGCTGCTCTCGGGCGGCAATCAGCAGAAAATCGTCATTGCGAAATGGCTCGAGCGCGACTGCGACGTGCTCTTCTTCGACGAGCCGACGCGCGGCATCGACGTCGGCGCTAAAAGTGAAATCTACAAGCTTCTGCGCTCGCTCGCGGATCAGGGCAAGGCAATCGTAATGATCTCGTCGGAACTGCCGGAAATCCTGCGCATGAGCGACCGCATCGTCGTGATGTGCGAGGGCCGCATCACCGGCGAACTTCCTGCGACGGGAGCGACCCAGGAGCGCATCATGCAACTGGCCACGCAGCGCGAACCCCTAAACGCGGCGTGAGCCTCGAGAGGTCTCTTATGACACTGCAATCGGACACTTCGGCGCTGGGCAATAAAAAGAGGTCCTCGAGCCTTAGAGCCCGCGTCTTCACGCCGACCGCTTTGCAAAAGCTGCTCGCCTTCGGGAGCCTGATCCTGCTGTTGGTGTTTTTCAGCTTCGCGTCTCCCGCTTTCATGCAGATGGACAACATGCTCGGGATTCTGCAGGCGACGGCGGTCAACGGCGTGCTGGCGATCGCCTGCACGTTCGTCATCATTACCGGAGGCATCGATTTGTCGGTCGGCACGTTGATGACTTTTACCGCAGTGATTTGCGGCGTGTTTCTGACCTACTGGCATTTGCCGATGTGGACCGGCGTCCTTGCCGCGATTGGCACGGGCGCGATCTGCGGGACCGTTTCGGGCACCCTCACGGCGAAAATGAAAATACCGCCGTTCATTGCCACGCTCGGCATGATGATGCTGCTGAAAGGGCTTTCGCTGGTCGTCTCGGCCGACAAGCCGATCTATTTCACCGACACCGAAAACTTCTACATGATCTCGCAGGATTCGCTGATCGGTGACCTGTTGCCGAGCCTGCCGGTTCCGAACGCGGTCCTGATTCTGTTTTTCCTGGCGGTGGTGAGTTCGATCACGCTCAATCGCACGGCGCTTGGGCGCTACACGTTTGCGCTCGGCAGCAACGAAGAGGCGGTGCGCCTGTCCGGCGTGAATGTCGATCGGTGGAAGATCGCCATTTACGGTCTGAGCGGAGCGATTTGCGGGGTCGCCGGTCTGCTCATCGCCTCGCGCCTGAATTCGGCCCAGCCGGCGCTAGGTCAAGGCTACGAACTCGAAGCGATCGCGGCCGTGGTCATCGGCGGGACTTCTCTTAGCGGCGGCGCGGGCACGATTCTCGGCACGATCATCGGAGCGTTCATCATGAGCGTGCTGACCAACGGTCTGCGCATCATGTCCGTCGCGCAGGAATGGCAGATCGTGGTGACCGGTCTCATCATCATTCTCGCGGTCTACGGCGATATTTTGCGGCGCAAGAAAAGCTGATGCGACGCGGGGCAGGATAAGGAATGGAGCGCCATAAGCTCCCCAACGGCTGAAGTTGATAGCCCATCTTAGGAGGAGAAACACCATGTTGAAAAGAAAACTAATCGGTGTCGTGGTCGGCGTTGGCGCTCTCATTGGCGGGACGAGCGTGACATATGCGGACACCTACATCCCGCTCATTTCGAAGGGCTTCCAGCATCAGTTCTGGCAGGCCGTCAAAGCCGGGGCGGAACAGTCGGCCAAGGAGCACAACGTCAGGATCACCTTCGAGGGGCCGGAAACCGAGGCCATGGTCGACAAGCAGATCGACATGCTCTCGGCCGCGCTCGCCAAGAAGCCGCAGGCGCTCGGCATCGCCGCACTCGATAGCAAGGCGGCCATTCCGCTGTTAAAGCGCGCGCAGGCCGGCAAGATACCCGTGATCGCTTTCGACTCCGGCGTGGACAGCGATATTCCGCTGACGACGTGTGCAACGGATAACCTCGCCGCGGCTGCCCTCGCCGCCGACAAGATGGCCGAGGCGATCGGCAATGCCGGCGAAGTCGGCGTGATCGTGCACGATCAGACGAGCCGCACCGGCGTCGATCGCCGCGATGGCTTCCTGAACGAAATGAAATCGAAGCACCCGAACATCAAGATCGTTTCAGTCCAATATGGCGGCGGCGACCATTTGAAGTCGGCGGAAATTGCCAAGACGATGATCCAGGCCACCCCCAATCTCAAGGGCATATTCGGGGCGAATGAGGGCTCGGCCGCAGGTGCCGCGATCGGAGTCAAGGAATCCGGCAAAAAACTGGTGCTGATCGGCTTCGACTCCGGCAAGGAGCAGAAGGACGACATCAATTCGGGTTTGATGGCCGGCGCCATTACGCAGAACCCGGTCGGCATCGGCAAGTGCGTGGTCGACTCCGCGGTGAAGGCGCTCAAGGGCGAGAAGCTGCCCAAGAAAGTCGACACGGGCTTCTACTGGTACGACAAGACCAATATGACCGATCCGAAGATCGCAGCCGTGCTCTACGATTGATCGTCGCCGCCTGAACGCGGTGAGAGGGGATGGGTCGCGGCGTCGTTCGATGCCACGGCCCTGTTGGCTTTTGGACCGAAGTCGATGGCTGCCGCAGAGGAAAGTGTTCAGATGCCCACGATCACCAAGCTGTCCGTCCGTGACATTCGGTTTCCCACCTCGCGCTCATTGGACGGCTCCGATGCAATGAACGCCGCGCCGGATTATTCCGCCGCCTACGTCACGCTCGAAACTGATTCGCCCGACGCGCTCACTGGCCACGGCCTTACCTTCACGATCGGACGCGGCAACGAGATTTGCGTGACCGCGGTACAGGCGCTTGCTCCGCTGATCGTCGGCAAACGGCTCGAGGATATCGCCGCGAACATGGGCGCTTTCTGGCGCGCGCTGACGTCGGACAGCCAGTTGCGCTGGATCGGCCCGGACAAAGGCGCGATTCATCTGGCGACGGCGGCTGTCGTCAACGCGGCCTGGGATCTGTGGGCCAAAGCGGAAGGCAAGCCCGTGTGGAAGCTGCTCGTCGACATGAGCCCCGAAGAACTCGTGCGTTGCCTCGATTTCCGCTACGTGACGGATGCGATCACGCCGGAGGAGGCCATCGCCATGCTGCATCGTCACGCGAAGACGCGCGGCGAACGGGAAAAGGAAATGCTCGCGCAGGGCTATCCCGCCTACACGACATCGGCGGGGTGGCTCGGCTACGACGACGACAAGATCCGCCGGCTCGCGCGTGAAGGCGTCGCGCAGGGTTGGACGCACTTCAAGCAGAAGGTGGGCGGCAATCTCGAAGAGGATATGCGCCGTGCTCGCATCCTGCGCGAAGAAATCGGCGAGGATCTGAAGCTGATGATGGACGCGAACCAGGTGTGGGATGTCGACGAAGCGGTCGCCAACATGCGGCGCCTGGCGCAATTCGATCCGTGGTGGATCGAGGAGCCCACGAGTCCCGACGACATTCTCGGTCACGCGGCCATCCGCGAGCGGATTCGGCCGATCGGCGTCGCGACGGGCGAGCACTGTCATAACCGGGTGATGTTCAAGCAGTTGCTGCAGGCGCGGGCCATCGACTTCTGTCAGGTCGATAGCTGCCGCCTGGGTGGGCTGAACGAAGTGATCATCGTCCTGCTGATGGCGGCGAAATTCGGCGTGCCGGTGTGCCCGCATGCGGGCGGTGTCGGATTGTGCGAGTACGTCCAGCACATTTCGCTGTTCGACTATATCTGCGTGTCGGCGTCACTTGAAAACCGGGTGCTCGAATACGTGGATCATTTGCATGAGCATTTCGTCGATCCGGTTGTGATCCGCAATGGCCGTTATATGCCGCCGCAGCGTCCGGGTTACAGCATCGAGATGCATGCGGCGTCGCTTGATGAGTATGACTTTCCTGAGGGGGCGGCGTGGAAGGGGTGACACCTGTGCTCGACTTGAGTCTGCGAAAGCATTGCGCTGAATTCTTCGGCGCTGGTTCCGTTGATTCGACGTCTTACCGCAACCCCAGCGCAAGCTCCGCAAATTGCATCGCTCGCGCATTCGCATCGCCGTAACGGTGCGCGATATATAACGTGGTCGTGGTGTCGGTCTCATCGAGCGTTCTGAACACGACGCCGGGCACCGCGATGGTTTGCAACGTAGCCGGCACCAACGCAATGCCAAGCCCTGTCGCCGTCAGGCCGATCAACGTCGAAGCCTGCTGCGCTTCTTGCACCACCTGCGGTTCAAAGCCGCGTTTCGCGCACAGCGCAAGTATCTGCTGCGACACGGCCACACCCGCGGCGCGCGGATACGCAATAAACGGCTCGCCGCGCAAATCCTTGATCTTGATCGACGTGGCCTTCGCCAGGCGGTGCCCGGCATGCATGGCAACAAGCAACGGCTCTTCCATCAACGGCGTGAAAACGAGTTCGGTCCGCGGCGTGTTGTCCGGCAACCGCAGCAAACCGACATCCAGCTCACGCTGTTCGATCGCCTCGATCTGCAACGACGAGGACAGCTCGAGCAACGAGATATTCACCTTCGGCCGCTGCGTGCGGTAAGCGTGAATCAGACGCGGGAAAAGCGGCGACAACGAAGACGCGTTCGTATAGCGTCAGCAGCTTCGGCATTGGCGGCAGTTACCGCTTCGGCCGTAGCCTTACTCGTCTCCTGTTCACCGATGTGCATTTCCGCGTTCGCGACGACAGCGGCTCTATGACCACTTACGAGGCCAACGAAGTATTCCAGCTAACGCCCGCCACCACGCTGATGGGCGGCTACTGGTATAGCAAACTCGAAGGGCAGAAGTGGCAGAACGTGACGGTGCTGCTCGACTATGCGTTGTCCAAGCGTACCGACGTCTACACGAGTGCAACGTATCTGCGTGCATCAGGCGGCGCGGCGCCTGTGTTTCTCGGCGGTGGCGTGGCGCCGGTGTTTGCAAACGGCGAGTATGTGAGTACCGGCCAATCGTCGACGGCGGTGCGCGTCGGCATTCGCACCTTGTTCTAGGGTTTCGTTTAATGTGGCGGCGTGATTGGCGGTTCATCCGACGATCTGGCCGCCTGACGTTCTAATCGTCAGCGAAGTATCTGATCGATGACGCGCTGATTGGCAAGCGAACTCTCGAGAGAAAATGCGAGTCCGGTTTTGCGGCCGATGACCGTGTCCGAGAAGTCCTCTACCATCGCCTGATACTGGTCTACATCGCTGAATTTCTGCAAGTGTTCATTGCCTGTTTCATTTGAACGATGGCGGACTTGCGCAGGGCCATAGCTTCCCGGATTGAACGGCGCATCGACGCTCAGCCATCCTTTGGTGCCATGAAAGATCATGTGCTGGCGGCGCGCCATTTGTGTGCCGCAATAGAAGCTCAGCGTGAACCCCGGAAAATCCGCGACGCAGCGGGCGAACCGGTCGGTGCCGAAACGCGGGTCCAACACGACCTCGCTCTGGACGCGATCGGGTTCCAGGCCGGTGGCAAGACGCGTAGTGACGACCGGATATACGCCGATGTCTCGCACGCCGCCGCCGCCGAGTGCGAGGTTGTTCTTGAGCGCGTCGGGGTCGTCATTGAAGTAGGTAAATGAGCCTTCAACCAGCTTGAGCTCGCCGATCAAGCCTTGTGCAAGACTATCGCGCACAAAGGTCCACTGCGGATGATGCGCCACCATGAACGCTTCGGCGCATACAAGACCCGTTTGATCGCGCAACGCGATCAGTTCCTGCACCTCGGCCGCACTCATGGCAATCGGCTTCTCGCACAACACGTGCTTGCCGCCGAGCATTGCCTTCTTGCACCATTCGAAGTGGCTTGCCGTCGGCAGCGGAATATAGATCGCATCCACGTCCGGGCTCGCGATCACTTCCTCATAGCTGGACGATACATGCGCGATATCATGCTTCGTCGCGAAAGCCTGCGCGCGGGCGTGATCGCGGCTGGCTACCGTAGTCACCCGGCCATTGCGCGATCGTTGCAGGGCCGGCACCACGAAGTTGTTCGCGATCTTTGCGGCGCCTAATACGCCCCAACGGACTCTGTCTGTCATTGTCTTTCCTTTATTGTTGATGCGGTTCCGCGTTGCGCTGTCAGCAGACGCTCTGCAGACGTTCGGCACAGATTGCCAGAACTTCTTCCGGATCACGCCGCCACCAGTCTTGCGCGGAAAAAATTTCGACTTCGATCAGCCCATCGTAGCCGGCTCGTTCAATGGTTTGCCGAACGGCGGGCAGGTCGATCACGCCATCGCCCATCATGCCTCGATCGAGCAACACGTCGCGCGTTTCGCGCAGCCAGTCACACACGTGATACGCAAGAAGTCGCTCGGCGCGGCCCGCTGCCTCGATTGACGCCGTCAGCGCGGGGTCCCACCAGCAGTGATAGACATCCACGGCGACGCCGATCATTCCGCTGCGATCATTATCCACGCGCTCGCAAATTTCCAATGCCTGCGCGATGGTGTTGAGCACGGCACGGTCAGCTGCGTACACCGGATGCAGCGGTTCGAGCGCAAGCGGCACACCGCAGTCGCGAGCGGTTTCTAGCAGCATCGCAATGCCCTCTGTAACCTGGTTTCGCGCGCTCGTCAGATCCCGGCTGCCTTCGGGCAGTCCACCGACCACCATCACGAAGCAACGCGCGCCGAGGGTGGCCGCGTCACGCAACGCAGCGCGGTTGGCTTCGACGTTCGCCGCGAATTCCGCCGATGTCGTCGCCGGCAAGTAAGTCGAGCGGCAATAGCCCGTTACCGTGAGATCGAGCGCCTTGATCTGTCTCGCGATCTGCACGACGTCGGCTTCGTCGACTTCGCGACGCCACGGCGCAATCCCGCCGAAACCGGCTCTGGCGATGCGGTCAATCGTGCGACTGAGCGGCTCCCGATGCCCCAGCGTGGCGGTATTGATGGAGCACAGGTCGAGTCTTCCCTGAAGGTTTCTCATAAGTTTCCAGATCGATATCGAACACGAGCAGGCCTTGCGCGCCGCCATCGAGTGCTTCGAGCAGACGCGCGCCGATCGCCTGATGCGTCGGGTGTGCGAGATACGCAAAGCAGGCCGCGCGGCTCTCGAAGTCCATCATGAAGCCGTCGGCGAAGTTCATGCCGTAGCCTTCCGGCGACACATTGGGTCCGCACTGAAAGTTCGTGAAGGCAATGCCGGGCACTTCGGTGAGCCGCCGGATCTGCTCGAAGAACGCGAGCCGCGGGGGGGGCCGGGGCCGCGCGCGCGCCCCACCGACCTAACGATGACGCCCACC